>NZ_JBHYVB010000307.1:0-9987 GCF_042750115.1 Streptomyces sp. NPDC059455 | reverse complement strand
GGGCCCCCCCCCCCGCCCCCCCGGGGGGGGGGGCCCCCCCCCCCGGGCCCCCCCCCCCCCTGTAACCCGCCGGGGGGGGCGGGGCCCTCGCGGTCGTTCAGGCCCCGTCCGACTCGGGCCAATGCTGCACCCGGACGATGAAGATGGTGGTGAAGCGACGATGCTCCTGGTACCAGACGATCAGCCGACCTTCGGCATGGTCGAGTAATCGGGATACCCCGGACTCATGAATCGGCGGGTCGCCGAGGTACTTGACGGCGGCGGCGTCGGCCAGCCGCTGGGCAAGTCGCTCAACATCGTGCTTGATCTGGGGATCCACACCGCCGACCACGTTCTCGGCATCGGGCAGGTACTCCCAGGTCCAATCGCTCACGCTGCGACCTCGCGACGTGCGGCGTCCAACAGCAGTCCGATCTCGGCTGAGGCCCGCCGGGCGTCCTCGATGCTGGGTGCTTCGGCGACGGCCGCCTCCAACTCGTGGAGCCGTCGGGCCCGTCCGGGATAGCGCCGCAGAGCCACGAATACTCCCCAGCGCTGGAGGAAGGTGTGCATGGGGACGGTGCTGTCGGTCTGCACCGCCTCCTGCCAGGCGCTGTGGAATTCCTCCTCGAATCGGACGGCCGCGCCGAGGTCGAGGGAGCGCACAGCGACCCGCAGAGCCTGCTCGGTCAGCGGCGGCATGGGGAACAGCGGCTCGTCGTGGGAGTCCTCTATGGGCTGTGTGCTCACGGCGCTGTCTCCTCCGGTATGCCGTAGGTCGTCCACGTAGGGTGATCGCTTCAGGCCAGCGTTCATCCAGTTTGCCCCATCACGGGTGGCGGCGGGTTCAGCGTGAACCATACGGCCTTGCCGGTGACGCCCGAGTCCTTGTCGGTGTAGTCGTGCACGCCCCAGGTGTCGGAGCACGACTCGACGAGCGTGAGCCCGCGCCCGCTCTCGTCCTCGACGTTCGCCGTCACCGGCTGCGGCAGCCCGCAGCCGGAGTCCCATACGGTGACTCGGAAGTCCGGCGGTGTGGGCTCCCAGTCCATGCTGACGTACGCGTCGGTGGTGGTGTTCCGGTACGCGTTGGTGACCAACTCCGACACGAGCAGTTCGGCCCTGTCGATGATGCAGTCGAGCCGCGCCGCCTTGAGGATGTGACGGATGGTGGCCCGTACGACGCCCACGGCGCGTGGGTCGTGCGGGATGAACAGGCCGTAGGACCAGGGCTCTTCGGGCATGCGCATGGGGCAGCCTCCAGGTGAGTGCCTTCTGTGACTGGCGCCATACGTAAGGTAGCGACACGTCGGGTATAGATACAACCCGGTTGGCCGGATGATGGTCACGGAGTGGACGTATCCGCCTGCACCGCGCAACACTCGCCCACGGGTGAAAGGGGAATCCGCATGGGGCTCAGGGCCGATCCCACGTATCGGCAGCGCCGGTTCGGCGCCGAGGTGCGCAGGCTGCGTGAGGCGGCCGGGCTGACTGTTGGCGAGGCGGCTGAAGTGGTGGGGATGCGCCAGCCGCACTTCAGTAACGTCGAGGCGGGCCGGACGAACCTGTCGGCCGAGCGGCTTCAGAAGCTCGCTCAGGCGCTCAGCGGTACATATACCTACCCTGTTGACGACTTGCTGGCCCTGGGGCAGGAATCCGGGAAGGGATGGTGGAGCGACTACCGCACGACCCTCGGTGCGACTCACCTCGATTTGGCAGAGCTGGAGGCCGGAGCCGTTGCCCTGCGCAACTACGAGTTGCTGTTCATTCCGGGGCTGCTCCAGACCTTCGAGTACGCCACCGCCGTCCACCGCAGTGTCTTCTCCCCTGCGGCGAACGAGGTACGGGAGACGGCCGTCGAGTTCCGGATGCGGCGTCAGCAGGTCCTCATCGGTGACCAACCCCCTCGGTTGCACGCCATCATTCATGAGGCGGCGCTGCGCGTGCTGTACGGAGGCCGGGCGGTGATGCGCGATCAGCTCTTGCGGCTGATCGAGGTGTCACGACTGCCGAATGTGACGATCCAGGTGATCTCGCTCGACGATGAGGGCCGTAGCGCGTTCAGCCACCCGTTTATGCTGATCGAATCGGACGTGGTGGAACTGGGGACGGTGCTGGTCGACCAATTGGGCAAGACCCAGTACCTTGACGACCGTCAATCGTTCGCCGAATACGGACGGTCGTTCGCCGAACTGAGCGAGCTGGCCCTGCCGTCCATCGATGCCGAGGCCGCGCCCGAGGCCCGTACGGTGAAGGACTCGCTCGGGCTCATCCAGCACATCCTGTATCCCCTGCTCTAGGAGACGTCCGCATGCCCGCGCTTCAGTGGCACAAGTCCAGCTTCAGCTCCGGGGACGCCGCCAACTGCGTGGAACTCGCCGCCGACTCCGTCGGCACCCCCCACCTCCGCGAGAGCGACGACCCGGAGGCCGTCATATCCACGACCCCGGCCGCGCTCCGCGCGTTTCTGCGGGCCGCGAAGGTGGGGGCATTCGACCGTCTCGAAGGGTGAGCCGCACGCCGTAGGGTCGTGGCATGACGGTCCCTCACCCTCCGGTCTATCAGGAGTATTACGCCCGCACTCCTTTTCAGCTCTTCTCGGGCGTCGGCTGGAAGCGGCTGGTGGCCTTCCGGGCCGATGAGTCGGGCGTCACCCTGGGCGGCCCCGTGACGCGCTACCGCCGGTTCACGACCGTCGTGCCGTGGCGGGACATCGAAGCCGTCGTTCTGTGGTCCACGAAGAAGACCATGGAGAGGCCGATACGGCGGATAGGTCTGAAGCTGCGGCCGGGCGTGCCGGACCTTCCCGGCCTCAATCAGCAGCTCACCCCGCAGCTCGCCGCGAGTATCGCGCCGCATATCGAGTACGAAGTCATCAAGAACAGCCGATTCGTCGGCTTCTGGAAGGTGGACCATCCCCGGCTCTTCACCGCCATGCAAGCGTTCGCGCCCCACGTGCGGCTGCGTGTCCACCCGGTGCACAAGGTGGTGCCTCAGGGGCCGGGCACGAAGCTGGGGAACGACTCCGGTGGGAGCATTTTCGACATCTTGCCCTGAACATCTTGCCCTGAACGTCATGCGCTGACCTCCGCGCGCTCCTCCGCGAAGTGGCATGCCGAGGCGTGGGCGGCCGGGCCCGCCAGGCCCGACGGCACCGCCAGCGCCGGAACCTCCACCGCGCAGCGCTCCTGGGCCTTCCAGCAGCGGGTGCGGAAGCGGCAGCCAGTCGGTGGGTTGGCCGGGGAGGGGACGTCGCCCGTCAGGAGGATGCGGGTGGGGCGGGTGCGCGGCTCCGGGTCGGGGGCCGGGACGGCCGACAGCAGGGCCTGGGTGTAGGGGTGCGTCGGGTGGTCGTAGATCTCGGGGCCGGTGCCCGTCTCGGCGAAGCGGCCCAGGTACATCACAGCCACCCGGTCGGAGATATGGCGGACCACCGACAGGTCGTGGGCGATGAAGACGTAGGACAGGTTGAACTCGTCCTGGAGGGCCTCCATCAGGTTGACCACCTGTGCCTGGACGGAGACGTCCAGCGCCGAGACCGGTTCGTCCGCGACGATGATCTCCGGTCGTAGCGCCAGACCCCGGGCGATGCCGATGCGCTGGCGCTGGCCTCCGGAGAACTGGTGGGGGTAGCGGTTGATGTGCTCCGGGTTCAGCCCCACCACGTCCAGGAGTTCCTGGACCGCCCGCCGCCGGTCGCCCTTCGGGGCCGCCTCGGAGTGGATCTCGAAGGGCTCTCCGATGATGTCGCCCACCGTCATCCGGGGGTTGAGCGAGGTGTACGGGTCCTGGAAGACCATCTGGATGTTGCGGCGGACGGCCCGCAGCGCCCGGCCCGACAGCCGGGCGATGTCCTCGCCCCGGTAGTGGATCGTCCCGGCGGTCGGCCGTTCCAGGCTGACCAGCAGCTTGGCGACGGTGGACTTGCCGCAGCCGGACTCGCCGACGATGCCGAGGGTCTCCCCGCGCCGCAGGGTGAAGGAGACCGTGTCGACCGCCCGGACCGCGCCGATCCGCCGCTTCACCAGCACCCCCCGCGTCAGCGGATAGTGCTTGGCCAGGTCGCGGACCTCCAGGACCGGCTCATCGGGCTCGGGCATGTGCTCGGGCATGTGCTCAGGCATGCAGCTCCTCCTTCCAGAAGTGGCAGGCGCTGGCCCGACCGTCGGACGCGGAGGATGCCGGGGCCGCGCCCGCCGCCGTCACCTCGTACAGCGGCGGCCGTTCGACGCGGCAGACCTCCTGGGCGCGCGGGCAGCGGGGGTGGAAGGGGCAGCCGGAGGGCAGGGCGAGCGGGCTGGGCGGCGCGCCCTTGATCGCGTAGAGCCGCTCGCCGCGGTGACCTCCGTGGCCCCCATGATCCCCGTGACCCCGGCGGGCTTGCCCGCCCCCGTGGTCCACGCGCGGCACGGAGTCCAGCAGTCCGCGGGTGTACGGGTGGGCGGGGCGGCGGTAGAGGTCGCGCACCGGCGCGGTCTCCACGATCCGGCCCGCGTACATCACGGCGATGGTGTCGGCCACGTCCGCGACCACGCCCAGGTCATGGGTGATGAGGACGAGCCCCATCGCGTACTCCCGGCGCAACTCCGCGAGCAGCTCCATGACCTGGGCCTGAACGGTGACGTCCAGCGCCGTGGTCGGCTCGTCGGCGATGATCAGGTCCGGCTCCAGCGCCATCGCCATGGCGATCATGATGCGCTGGCGCATCCCGCCGGAGAACTGATGCGGATAGTCCCCGGCCCGCTGCCCCGCCGCCGGGATGCGGACCCGGTCCATCAGCTCGACGGCCCGCCGCCGGGCGTCCCTGCGGGACATCCCGCGGTGCACCTCGTACATCTCGGCGAGCTGGGCGCCCACGGGAATCACCGGGTTGAGGGCGGAGAGCGCGTCCTGGAAGATCATCGCCAGCGCGGCGCCCCGGATCCGGCGGCGCTCCTCCGCGCCCATCGTCAGCAGGTCCCGTCCCCGGAACAGCACCTGGCCGCCGGTGATCCGGCCGGGCGGGGAGTCGAGGATGCCCATGATCGCCTGGGCGGTCACCGACTTGCCGGAGCCCGACTCGCCCAGCACGGCCAGTGTCCGACCGGCGTCGACGGCGTACGAGACGCCGCCGACGGCCTCGGCGATCCCGTCCCGGGTGCGGAATTCCACGCGCAGGTCCCGTACGTCCAGCAGGCGGGCCGCCATGGCTAGCGCAGCTTGGGGTCGAGGGCGTCGCGCACCGCGTCGCCGAGCATGATGAACGCGAGCACCGTGATGGACAGCGCCCCGGCCGGCCACAGCAGCATGTGCGGGGCGTTGCGGATCTGGGTCGCGGCCGAGGAGATGTCGATCCCCCAGGAGACGGTGGGCGGTTTGAGCCCCACACCGAGGAACGACAGCGTGGCCTCCAACGAGATGTAGGTGCCCAGCGCGATGGTCGCGACGACGATCACGGGCGCCACGGCGTTGGGCGCGATATGGCGCAGCAGCGTCCGGCCGCTGCTCGCGCCGAGCACCCGCGCCGCCTGGACGTAGTCGTGCTCCTTGACGGTCACCACCGAGCCGCGCGCGATCCGGGAGATCTGCGGCCAGCCCAGCAGCACGATGAAGCCCACCACCGGCCAGACCGAGCCGCTGGTGACCACCGACAGGAAGACCAGCCCGCCCAGCAGGATCGGGATGCCGAAGAAGACATCGGCGATTCGCGAGAGCAGCGCGTCCCACCAGCCGCCGAAGTACCCGGCGAGCCCGCCCAGCACGCTGCCCAGCAGCGCCGCCCCGAGGGTGGCGCAGATGCCGACGGTGATGGAGGCGCGGGCGCCGTAGACCGTGCGGGTGTAGACATCGCGGCCCTGGAGGTCGTAGCCGAAGGGGTGGCCGGGGGCCGGGCCGTCCTGCGCCTTGGCCAGGTCGCCGTGGTACGGGTTTCCGCTCGCGATCAGCTGCGGCCAGATCGCGATCATGACGAGGAAGAGGATGATCAGCGCGGAGGCGACGAAGACCGGGTTGCGGCGCAGATCGTGCCAGGCGTCGGTCCACAGCCCCCGTCCGGTGGGCGCGGCCGGTCCGCCGGAGCGGCGGCCGGGCTCCCCGCGCCAGGGGAGCGCGAGGCGCCAGGGGCCGCGCCGCGGCCCGCCCTTCAGGGACTGGGGGCCGGAGGCGGCGGGGTCCATCGGACCGCCACCGCCACCGCCACCGGCCGGTGCGATCGCCTCGGTCATGTCGTAGCGCGGGTCAAAGGGCTCAGGCATACCGGATCCTCGGGTCGAGCACGGCGTAGAGGAGGTCGACGAGCAGATTGGCGAGCAGGAAGACGATCACCAGGATGGTCACGAAGCCGACGACGGTCGGCGAGTTCTGGCGCAGGATGCCCTGGTAGAGCTGGTAGCCCACGCCGTGGATGTTGAAGATCCGCTCGGTGACGATGGCCCCGCCCATGAGCGCTCCGATGTCCGTGCCGATGAAGGTCACCACCGGGATCAGCGAGTTGCGCAGCAGATGGCGGGTGACGATCCGGTGGCGCGGCAGCCCCTTGGCGACGGCGGTGCGGACGTAGTCGGCGCGGGCGTTCTCCACGATGGAGGTACGGGTGAGACGGGTGGTGTAGGCGAGCGACACCAGCCCCAGCACCACCCCGGGCAGCAGCAGCTCGTTCAGCGGCGCCTCCGGGGAGACCGACGGCCTGGCCCAGCCCCACGTCACGCCGAACAGATACTGCAGCACCGTGCCGCTGACGAACGTCGGGACCGAGACCACGACGAGGGTGAGCAGCAGCACCGAGGTGTCAAGACCCCGGCCCCGGCGCAGCCCGCTGAGGACGCCCAGGGTGAGGCCCAGCGCCATCTCGAAGGCGACGGCGACGAGGGTGAGCCGGAGGGTGACGGGGAACGCGCTCGCCATCAGCTCGGTCACCGGCTGCCCGTTGAAGGCCGTGCCGAAGTGGCCGCTGAAGATCTGCCCCATGTAGTGCGCGTACTGCCGCCACACCGGCTCATCCAGATAGAGGTCCTTACGGATCCGGGCGGCGGTGGCGGGGTCGGGGGCCTTGTCGCCGAAGAGCGCGGCCACCGGGTCGCCGAGCGCGTACACCATGAAGAAGATCAGGAAGGTGGAGCCGATGAAGACCGGGATCATCTGCAGCAGCCGCCGCAGCGCATAGCGGCCCATGGCTCAGCCGACCCTGATCTGCGAGTAGACCGGCACGCTGAACTGATTGAGCGCCACCTCGCTGAGCCGTTGCGAATAGCCCGCGCTGCCGTTCTGATACCACAGTGGGATCGCGGGCATCCGCTCGGCGAGGATCTTCTCCGCGTCCCGGAAACCGGCGATGGCCCGGCCGTCGGCGGAGGCGGCGTTGGCCTGGTTGACCAGCCGGTCGAAGCCGGTGTCGCTGAAGTGGCCGTCGTTGGAGGAGGCGCCGGTGTAGTACAGCGGCTGGAGGAAGTTCTGGATCAGCGGATAGTCCATCTGCCAGCCGGCCCGGAACGGCCCGGTCATCTTCTTCCCCGCCATCTTGTTGCGGTAGTCGGCGAAGGTGCCCACCGGCTTGCCGACACAGGCGCGGTCGTTCCGCAGCACGGTGTTGACGCTGTTGCAGACCGCGTCCACCCAGTCCTTGTGGGAGCCGGTGTCGGCGTTGTACGTGATCGTCATCCGGCCGCCGGGCAGCCCGCCGCCCGCCTTGATCAGCTTGCGCGCCCGGACCGGGTCGTAGCGGCAGGCGTCCCCGCACAGCCCCGGCTGATAGCCGCCCTGGCGGCGCAGCACCGGCGAGGTCCAGTCGGTCGCGGGGGTGCGGGTGCCCTGGAAGATCCGCTCGGTGATCTGTGCGCGGTTGATCGCCATCGAGATGCCCCGGCGGACCTTGGCCTTCGCCGGGCCGCTCCAGACGCGGTCGTACATCGGGAAGGTGAGGGTCTGGATGATCCCGGCGGGCTGGTTGAGGTAGCGGTTGCCGAGATCGGAGCGGACGAACTTCAACTGCTGCGCCGGGACATCGTCGACCAGATCGAGATTGCCCGCCTGGAGATCGGTGTAGGCGGTATTGCTGTCCGTGTAGACGCGCAGGTCGACGCCTTTGTTACGGGCCTTGTCCGGGCCGGGGTAGCCGTCCCAGGCGCGCAGCTTCATCACCGAGCCCTTGGCGTACGACCGCACCTGGTACGGGCCGTTGCCGATGGGCTTCCTCAGCCAGGCGGCGTGGTCCTCGAAGAACGCCCGGGGCAGCGGCACATAGGCGTTGTAGCCGAGGGTCTTGGGCCAGGTGGAGAACTTCTGGGTGAGCCGGACGGTGAAGGTCCGGTCGTTCCTGACCCGCAGCCCGGAGAGGGCTTTGGCGGTGGGGGCGCCGCCAGAGGCGGGGTGGACCTTGTCATAGCCCTCGATGTACTCGAAGAAGTAGGCGTTGCGCTGCTTGTGGTCGATCCGGGCGCCGTAGTTCCAGGCATTCACGAAGGACGCGGCGGTGACCTTCTCCCCATTGGCGAACCGTCGGCCCTTCTTGAGGGTGATGGTGTAGTTCCGCTGGTCGGAGCTCTCGATCCGCTCCGCGAGCGCGTTCTTGGCCTCGCCGGTCCTCGGGTCGTAGCGCTTGAGCCCCCGGAAGATCATGTCGAGGACCTTGCCGCCCTGGACGTCATTGGTGTTGGCGGGCTCCAGCGGATTGGGGGGATCGCCCCAGGAGGACCGGACGACACCGGCGTCGGAACCGCCGCCCCCGCCGCCGCAGGCGGCCACGGTGGTCGCGGTGGTCGCGATCAGGAGGGCGGCGCGCAGGGATCGCCGGGCGCGTAGGGCGCGTACGGGACGCGGGGCGCCCAGGGAAACCCGGGCACGCAGGGAATACGGGGCTCCGCGACGCATGGCGCCTCCCGACGATCCGGTCCAAGATCGGCCTTACGGGGCGTCCGGCGGATACATGCCCCCCCCCCCCCCCCACCCACACAAGGGGGCAGCCCCCCCCCCCCCCGCGGCGCCAGGGGCCCCCCCCCCCGCCCGCGGCCCCCGAGGTCCAGGGGCGAAGCCCCCCACGCGGCGGAGCCGCATATCGGCGGGTGTCGGGAAGGGGCGGGGAGGGGAACAGCCCGCCGCAGGCGACAAAATCAGTCGGACACCACCTAGGCCCATCTGACATCCGCACCGCCGGTGGCGCACCTCGATGACCGCTGTCCGGGGTGGCGGGGCCGGAGGCGCGGCAGGTTCGCCACCGGGCGTCGCGGTTTGCCAGCGGGCATCGCGGTCTGTCACCGGGGGTCGCGGTTTGCCATGCCCGCCCGGGCGCTGGGCGTCGCGGACACTCCCCGTCCGCGACCGCGCCTACCGTGCGGCCCATGGAAATCCGTCCCTTCCGTATCGCCGTCCCCGAAGCCGACCTCGACGATCTGCGCCGACGCCTGGACCGCACCCGCTGGCCGGAGCGGCTCCCGGGCGCCGACTGGTCCGACGGGGCATCGCTCGACCACGTCCGCGAGCTGGCCGGGTACTGGGCCACCGGGTTCGACTGGCGGGCGCAGGAGGCACGGCTGAACGCGTTTCCGCAGTTCACGACCGAGATCGACGGGCAACGGGTGCACTTCCTCCATGTCCGCTCGCCCGAGCCGGATGCCCTGCCGCTGCTGATCACCCATGGCTGGCCGGGTTCGGTCGCGGAGTTCACCGAGGTCATCGGCCCGCTGACCGATCCGCGCGGACACGGCGGCGACCCGGCCGACGCCTTCCACGTCGTCATCCCGTCCCTCCCCGGCTTCGCGTTCTCCGCCCCGCCCCGCGAGCCCGGCTGGGGCATCCGCCGCATCGCCACCGCGTGGACGGAGCTGATGCGGCGCCTGGGGTACGAGCGCTACGGCACACAGGGCGGCGACTTCGGGTCGCTGATCTCCCCCGAGGTGGCCCGGGTGGCGCCGTCCCGAGTCGTGGGCGTCCACGTCAACGCCCTGGTGACCGCCGGGTCGGCCGTCCCCGCCCGGTCAGGGGAGCAGACCCCGGCCGAGCGCTCCCGGCAGGCCGGTCTCGAACGCTGGCACCGCG
>NZ_JBHYVB010000306.1:0-10036 GCF_042750115.1 Streptomyces sp. NPDC059455 | reverse complement strand
CCCCGGGGGCCTGGGGCGGAGCCCCAGTTGTGGGAAGGGGCGGGGAGGGGGCACAGCCCGCCGCAGGCGTCAAGACTCGTCGGACACGCCTAGCGCCCTCCCAGCACTCTCCCAGCGACGTAAGGAGCACCGGACCCGCAATGGGCGAACCTCCCAGTACCACCCGTGCCACGCCCCGCCCGCACCTCAGCGGAGCCCCCCTTATCGGGCAGACGGGAGTGGCACGGTGACCGAGATCCTGCTGCTTCTCCTCGGGCTGGCCCTCACCCTCGCCTGCGCCCTCTTCGTGGCCGCCGAGTTCTCCCTCACCACCGTCGAGCGTGGCGCCCTGGAGCGCGCCGCCGAGGCCGGTGAGCGCGGGGCCGACAGCGCGCTCACGGCGGTGCGCCGGCTGACGTTCCAGCTTTCCGGGGCCCAGCTGGGCATCACCGTCACCTCCCTGGTGATCGGCATGCTCGCCGAGCCCTCGCTGGCCGTCCTCCTCGAAACCCCGCTCACCGCGATCGGCCTGCCCGAGGGCGCGGCGTCGACGACCGCCGTGGTGCTGGGCGTGGCCGTCTCCACGGTGGTGCTGATGGTCGCCGGGGAGCTGGTGCCCAAGAACTGGGCCATCTCCCGGCCCCTGCACGTGGCCAAGGCGGTCGCCTCCCCGCAGCGCGCCTTCACCGCCGCCTTCGCCCCGCTGATCCACCACCTCAACAACACGGCCAACCGCCTGGTGCGCCGCATGGGTCTGGAGCCCGCCGAGGAGCTGGCCTCGGCCCGTACGCCGGATGAGCTGGTCGCGCTGGCCCGCCACTCGGCCGCCGCGGGCGCGCTGGAGCAGGACGCGGCCGAGCTGTTCGTCCGTACGCTCCACCTGGGCGAGCTCACCGCCGAGAACGTGATGACCCCGCGCGTGGACGTCCAGGCGCTGGAGGCCCACGCCACCGCCGCCGACGCGGCCAATCTCACCCTGGCCACCGGGCGGTCCCGCTTCCCCGTCTACCGCGACACCCTGGACGAGGTGGTGGGCACCGTGCACATCCGCGACGTCCTCGCCCTGGACGCCGCCCGCCGCGCCACCACCCCCGTCACCGACCTGGCCACGCCCCCGCTCCTGGTGCCCGACAGCCTCCCGGTGGACCGGCTGCTGGTCCGGCTGCGCCGTGCGCACACCATGGCCGTCGTCATCGACGAGTACGGGGGCACCGCGGGCATCGCCACCCTGGAGGACATCGTCGAGGAGATCGTCGGTGACGTCCGCGACGAACACGACACCGACGAGACCCCCGGCCTGGTGCCCCTCGGCCCCGGCGCCTGGGAGACGGACGGCGGCGTACGGCTGGACGAGCTCACCGGCATCGGCCTGACCGCCCCCGAGGGCCCGTACGAAACCGTGGCGGGCCTGCTGGCCACGGCCCTGGGGCGGATCCCGGCGGCCGGGGACACCCTCGAGACGGACGACGGCTGGCAGCTCACGGTCCTGAAGGTGGACCACCACCGCGCCGACCGGGTACGGATCACGAAGGCCGCCGAGGCCACCGAGGCCACCGAGGCCACCAAGGCCACCAAGGCCACCAAGGCCGTCCAGACCACTGAGTATCCCGAGGCCGCCCGATGACCGTCGTCCAACTCACCATCGGTGCCCTCACCCTCCTCACCAACGCCTTCTTCGTCGGCGCCGAATTCGCCCTGATCTCCGTGCGCCGCAGCCAGATCGAACCGCGCGCCCAGGCGGGGGAGAAGCGGGCGCGCGGTGTGCTGTGGGCGCTGGAGCACCTGTCCGCGCTGATGGCCACCGCCCAGCTCGGCATCACCATCTCCTCCCTGGTGCTGGGCGCGGTCGCCGAACCGGCCATCGCCCATCTGCTGGAGCCCGGCTTCGACGCCGTTCACGTCCCGCAGGCCCTGGTGCATCCGATCGCGTTCGTCATCGCGCTCACGGTGGCCACGTATCTCCACATGCTCGTCGGCGAGATGGTCCCCAAGAACATCGCCCTCGCCGCGCCCGAGCGCACCGCGCTCCTCCTCGGCCCGCCGCTGGTGGCCCTCACCCGCCTCCTGCGGCCCGTGGTCTTCGGCGTCAACGCCTTCGCCAACGCGCTGCTGCGGCTGCTGAAGGTCGAGCCCAAGGACGAGGTCGAGTCGGTCTTCACCGACGACGAACTCATCCGGCTGGTACGGGACTCCAGCGAAGCCGGGCTGCTGGACAAGTCCGGCGGCGAGCGGCTGCGCGACGCCCTGGAACTGGGCACCCGGCGGGTCGGCGACATCCTCGTCCCCCTCGACGAGATGGTCACCGTCGACCACCGCGTCACCCCCGACCGACTGGAACGCACGGCGGCCGCCTCCGGCTGCTCCCGCCTCCCGGTCACCGGACCCGGCGGCGCCATCCTGGGCTATCTGCACATCAAGGACACCCTCGGCATCGCCGACCGGGACCGCCCCTTCCCCCGCACCGCCGTCCACACCGTCCCCCGCGTGCGCGCCGACACCCCGCTGGACGACACCCTCACCACCATGCGGGCCACCGGCGCCCACCTGGCCGCCGTGACGGCCGACACCGGCGCGGTCCTGGGCTTCGTCACGATGACGGACGTCCTGGACGAACTCGTGGGCCCGGCCACCCCGGCGTAGCGGCGCAGCGGCGTAGCCGGGGGTGTCACACGGCGCCGCTCAGGGCGACGGCCGGGCCGACAGGGATCGACAGGGATGTAACCGTGCCGCTCAGGACGACGGCCGGGCCGACGGATGAACCGACGGACGGTCCGGCCGTACGGAGAACGCCGTGTCTCCGGCCGTCGCCACGATCGCGTCCTTGACGAGCACGACCCTCGGCTCCGCGTCCTGCGCCGCGGTCCCGGGGTCGTTCAGCGCGGCCGTGCGCCACGCCTCCTTGCCGTCGTCCACGGCCAGCGCCAGCAGACGGCCGAAGCGGTTGGCGAAGTACAGCTGCCCGTACCGCCGGGACAGCACCGGCTCGGACAGGCTCTCCGTTTCCGTCGCCCGCTGCCACAGCTCCCGGCCGCTGTCCGCCGCCACCGCGGTGACCGTTCCGTTGGGACGGACGAAGTAGACGGTGCCGTGCAGCAGGGTCGGCCTGCCGAGCACGGGGCGCTTCAGCGGGATGCGCGTGATCTCACCGGTGCGCGGATCCACCCGCGCCATGGCCTTGTACGGGCGCTCGTACCCCGAGTCGTAGACCTCCTTCGCGGTCTGCGGGATCAGGAACAGCGGCTTGCCCTGGACCGCGCCCAGGGTCAGCGTCTTCGCCGGGAGGGTGGTGAGTGTGCGCTGCGTGCCGTCGGAGGGGCCGAGCCGCAGCAGGTCGTACGGGCCCTCGGCGGCCAGGCCGTTGGAGCCGCTGGGCGCGCACAGACCGTACGGTGCGCCGCCCAGCACCGTCGGCTCGCAGAACCTCCCCTCGAGCGCGGGCGACTGCCACAGCCGCGCACCCGATGGCCCGTAGGCGACGAGCTCCCGGTCATCCGCCGACAGCGTCAGCACCCCGCCGGGGAAGACGCGCACCGAGGCGGAGCCGCTGATGCTCCGCTCCCACCGCTGCTTCTTGGTGGCGGCGTCCAGGGCCACCACAAACCGCTCGCCGTCCCCCTCCGCCTCCCGGTAGGTGTAGACGATTCCGTCCCGCACCCCGATGGGCCGCGCCAGCTGGGGGCGGGTGCCCCACCGCCACTGGACGCGGCCGGTGCCGGCGTCGACCCTGGCGACCGTGAACCCGCTGCCGCCGCAGTACAGGGACCGGCCGTCCTCCGGGACACATCCGGGCTCGTCGTAGACGAGGGGCGGCCCCTCGGTCCCGACCCGCAGATCCGTCCGCCACGGCTGCCAGCCCTTGGGGAGCGAGGCGGGCTGCTGGGAGTGCGCGGCGTCGGCGGTGGCGGACGCGTCGTCGCCCGACGAGTCCGTCCTGCCCGGGGCGAAGACCGCCACGGCGACGATCAGCCCGGTGACGGCCAGGGCCACCCCGGCGGTGCTGACGACGAGCCGCCGCCGGGCGCCTCGCTTCGGTACGGTCCGCCGGGACGCGGGGGGCTGGGGGTCGTGGGTCGGGGCGGGGACCGGGGCCGGGGCCGGGGCCGGGGAGGCGGGAGGAGGGCCAAAGGCGGGCGTTGCGGGGCCGTGGGGCGTTGCCGGGCCGTGGGGCGTTGCGGGGCCGTGGGCCGCCCCGGGGCTGTCGACCGCCCCATGCCCGTCGACCGTTACGGAGCCATCGGCCGCCGACGGGGAAGCCGCCGGGAAGTCCGACAGCTCGCGCAGCATGCGATGC
Source organism: Streptomyces sp. NPDC059455 (assembly GCF_042750115.1). NCBI lineage: Bacteria > Bacillati > Actinomycetota > Actinomycetes > Kitasatosporales > Streptomycetaceae > Streptomyces > Streptomyces sp. NPDC059455. The sequence continues at coordinate 5,766 of NZ_JBHYVB010000306.1, read as the reverse complement.
AGCTCGTCCAGCTCCGGCCGGGCCTCCGGCTCCTTGGCCAGACAGCGCTCGGCGATGGGCCGCAGCGGTTCCGGGACCCCTTCCAGTGTCGGATGCTCGTACATCACCTGGTAGCCCGACAGATAGGGGCTGTCCGACTCGAACGGGCTGCTGCCCCGCGCCGCGTACACCAGCAGTGAGCCCAGCGAGAAGACGTCCGACGCCCCCGTGACGCCGCGCGGACTGCGCAGCTGCTCCGGCGACATGAACGGCGGGGTGCCGAGCACCCGTCCGATGGTGACGGTGAGCGTCTGGCTGTCGACGGCGCGGGAGATGCCGAAGTCGATGACGCGCGGACCGTCCTCGGCCATCAGGATGTTGGCGGGCTTCAGGTCCCGGTGCACCACCCCGGCCCGGTGGATGTCGCGCAGCGCCTCGACCAGCCCGAGGCCGAGCGTCCGCAACTCCCGCCCGCTCAAGGGGCCGTTCCTCCGTACGACCTCGGAGAGGGTCTGCCCCGGTACGTACAGGGTGGCCATCCACGGCCGGTCGGCCTCCGGATCGGCGTCCACGACGGGGGCGGTGAAGGCCCCGCTCACCCGGCGCGCCGCCGCGACCTCCTGCTGGAAGCGGGTGCGGAACTCCTCGTCCTGCGCGTACTGCTCATGGACCAGCTTGATCGCGACCTGCCGCCCCGAGGCCGCACGCCCGAGGTACACGACGCCCATGCCGCCCGCCCCGAGCCGGTCGAGCAGGGCGTAGCCGCCTATGGATTCCGGATCCCCGGTGGCCAGCGGCATCGCCGATCCCCTCTCCCGCGCCTCTCCCACGCTGTTTTTTCCGCGTCTCGAACGGCCCTGTCGAAGACCTACATTAGGTCGGCCGGTGCCCCGGCGGACCATGCCGTCCCGTACGTGGCGGAACGGTGATGTGCGCCAGGGTGACGCACGAGGGTGAACTGGCCGGTCTGGACGGGGAAGTTCCGTTAGCGGCGCGTTAGCGGAACGGTGTCGGGACGGCAGTGATACGGCAGCGGACCACGGAAAGCTCATAGCCATACCGAGGGCCGGTGCGGAACACCGGCCGGACCGCCGACCCATTGGGGGAGTCCGCCATGAACGTCACCGCTTACCGCCGCGGCCGCACCGTCCGTACGATCGCCGCCTCCATCGTGGCCGCTGCCGCCCTGAGCCTGACCGCGGCGTGCGGCGGGGGCGGAGACGGAGGCTCCGACAACGCGGACAAGGCGAACTCGTCGGCCACCGCCCCCGCGTCCTCCACGGACGAACAGGGCGCGGGCAAGGCCGAGGCCGGCAAGGAGAACCAGGCCGACACGGGGAGCCAGGCCGGCAACGGGAGCCAGGCCGACAAGGGCGACAAGGAGGGCGCCGCGGGCGTCAAGGACGCCAAGTCCCAGGCCCAGAAGTCCGGGGGCGGCTCCGAGGCCGAGCCGGTCGGCGACTGCGACATCAACAAGACGGCCATCACCGTCCAGAACGTCAAGAGCCCCATCAACCACATGCTGCTCAAGGCGACCAACAAGGCCGGCGTGGACTGCAAGCTGGTCGGCTACCCGGGCTTGAAGTTCGGCGCCAACGCGCAGGCCGCCACCCCGGTGAACGAGGACAGCAAGCCGCAGGCCGTGGTCATGCTCGCCCCGGGCGAGAGCGCCTACGCGGGCATCACCACCTCCGCGGCGGACGGCTCGGGCGCCGAGGGCGGCAAGGTCGACTCGCTCGAGGTCTTCATCGACGGCAGCGAGGACCCCAAGCCGGTCGAACTGCCCGGCGGCTCGGTCTACGTCGACAGCGCGGCGAAGGTCACGTACTGGCAGACGGACGCGCAGACCGCCCTGACCTGGTAACACCACGCGCAAGCACCCCTGTGTCACGGCGTTCATCTACATGAACACTGTCTTGCATAGAAGACAGTCCTCCCTGGAGGATGAAGCGGCGCCGCCGACGCGGCGCACAGGGCACAGGCACAGGGGTGGGGAACGGATGGGCATCGGCTCCGCGGCGCTGCTGGTGTCGGCCGGTGTGGCCTCCGGGCTCGCCGGTTCGATCGCGGGGCTGGCCTCGCTGTTCAGCTATCCGGCGCTGCTGGCGGTAGGACTGCCGCCGGTGGCCGCGAATGTGACCAACACGGTGGCGCTGTTCTCCAACACCGTCGGCACCGCGGCCGGATCCCGCACCGAACTCCGCGGCCAGCGCGACCGCCTCCTCCGGCTCGCCGCCATCGCGGCACTGGGCGGCGCGGTCGGGGCCGCCCTGCTGCTGGGCACCCCGTCCTCCGCCTTCGAGGCCGTCGTACCGTGGCTGATCGCCCTCGGCTCGGTACTGATCCTGGTCCGCGACCCGCTCCGCCGGCTCGTGGCCGCCCGCTCACGCCCCCTCGCCCACACCGCCCGCCCCACCCTCCCGCTGGCCTGCGCGGTCCTGCTGGTCGGCCTCTACGGCGGCTACTTCGGCGCGGCCTCGGGCGTCCTGATGCTGGCCGTACTCTCCCTGACGGCCGCGGAACCCTTCCCGGTCACCAACGCCGTCAAGAACATCGCCACCGGCGCGGCCAACGTAACGGCGGCAGTCGCCTACGTAGCCGTCGCCCCCGTCAACTGGCCCGCCGCCGCCACCCTGGGCCTGGGCGCCCTCCTGGGCAGCCGCCTGGGCCCCCTGGCCGTCCGCCACCTCCCCGAAACCCCCCTCCGAATCGCCATAGCCCTGGGCGGACTGGGGTTGGCCATCTCCCTCTGGCGCTGACCCCGCCGACGTCATTACCTGGGACGTAATCGCACCGAACCGCTGCGCTGGGCAGCATGGTGATCGCTCCCCGCAAGGTTTCCGATCGGAGGGATCATCATGTCCTTGGCCGCGCCCATGACCACCCGCGCCCTGGTGGAGGAACTGCTGCGCCGCATCGGTGAGGGGGACCCCGAGCGGATCGCCGGGCTGTATGCCGAGCGCAGCGACTGGAAGCTGGACTGGCCGGAGGGCGAGCACGGACGCGCCGCCACCCCGTGGATCCGGCATCGGTCCACCCGTGCGGCCGTGGCGGACCACTTCCGGGAGCTGGCCCGGCACCATGTGCCCGGGGAGGCGGCCACCGAGGTCGAGCGGATTCTCGTCGATGGCGACGACGCGGTCGTGCTGGGCGAGATCCGCCAGACCGCCCGGTCCACCGGGCGCGCCTATCGTGCGCGGTTCGCCCTGCATCTCACGTTCGAGGGCGGCCTTGTCGCCCGGCATCACGTCTACGAGGACAGCCTCGCGGTCGCCCAGGCCTTCAGCACGCCGCAGGCGTGAGCAGGTATGGATCAGACGTGACGCCGGGCTGTTGAGCGATCAGCGTGCCAGCAGGGGCTCCACCCGGGACAGGGTGTCCAGGATGTTCGCCTCCGTGATCGCCATCCGCGCCTCGTCCGGTGTCAGCCAGCGCAGCGGCGCGTCCGGGTTCTCCGGCCGTACCGCCTCGGGAGCGCTGGTGGCCAGCACGAAGCGCACATCGGCGTGCTCATGCGCCGGCTCCCGGCTGTTCGCGGGGACCGGGACGATCACCAGATGCCGCACTTCGGCGTCCGGCCACGGGGCCAGATCGGGCAGCCCCGTCTCCTCCCGCCCCTCCCGCAGCGCGATGGCGAGCGGGTCGTACTCACCCGGGTCGCCATGCCCGCCCACCAGCAGCCACGACTGGTGGCGCTGGTGCCAACGCAGCAGCACACGGCCGCTGTCGGGGTGCACGATCAGGGCGGAGGCGGTGATGTGGAGGGGACTCGTCCGGTCCCAGGGCCCGCCCCCCTCGACGACGCCGCGCACCCGTTTGACGTCGGCGCATTCCGCGGTGGTCTTCGGCCGGTAGCCCGTAAGGACATGGAGGACTGTGTGATCGGCTGTGGCCATGCGCGGATCCTAACGACGCGAGCCCGCCCACGGCGCGGGGTTTTCGAAGAGCCGAGACGCGGCAGGACCACTCCTCCCCGGACAGCCGTCAGGTGGTGATGGTGGCGACGGGTTCGAGACCGTAGGTTCGCGCGTAGCCGTTCTCGGTGCCGACGAGAAGGTCGACGACCTCGAAGTAGCGGTCCCAGAACGGGGTTTCGCGCAGTGCGTCGATGAGGCGCTGGTAGGCGTGGTGGTCTTCGGCTTCCCACACCCAGACGTCGGTGACGCGCGCGGAGTAGAACTCCGTGTCGTAGAAGCGTGACCGGACTCCGGTGGTCTTGGCCTCGATGGCCGGCAGGACCTGGGTGGTGAAGGCGTCCACGCGTTCCTGGACGGTCAGCGCGAGCCACTCGGGTGTGGTCTTGACCAGCATGAACGCCGTGACCGGCGGTTCGGACTTCTCGGCGGGCATCAACTTGGCTCCTAAGGAACTTCAGACGAGGACGGCGGGCTTGAGGGTCTGGGCGCACCACTGCTCGAAACCGGTGGGGGAGGTGGTGTCCGCGGTGCGGGCGATGCCGGCGTCGAGGCCCTCGTCCTTGGCCCGCTTCATGTCGACGATGCCCTGGACGAATGCCTCGTTGAGGCCGTGGCCGACGAGGGTGGTGGACAGCTCGTCGAGCGGCTGGCGTTCGTAGCGGACGGGGCGGCCGAGCTGTTCGGTCATGATGCGGGCCAGGTCGTTGGGGGACAGGTCCCGCGGCCCGAGGACCGGGACGCTGTCGGTGCCGGTCCACGAGCGGTTCAGCAGCAGGCCGGCGGCGGTGGCCGCGATGTCGGCGACAGCGACCATGGGGGCCTTGCGGTCGGCGTTGACGGAGTCGGTGAAGACGCCCTTCTCGCGGATCGAGTCGGCTTCCTCCAGGAGGTTCTCGAAGAAGGACGGGCAGGCCAGCGCCCGGTAGGCGACGCCGGTGCCCGCGATGAGGTCGTCCATGGCGAGGGAGGCGGTGACGAGGCCGGCTCGGCCGGCGAGCGGAGTGCCGCGGCCGAGCGCGGAGACGCCGACGACATGGCCGACGCCGTGGGCGGCGAGCGCCTTGACGGCGGGGAGGGTGAAACCGCTGTACGTGTCGTACGGGGTCAGGGAGGCGTCTGGGGGGACGAGCCAGAAGACGGCGTCCGCACCCTCGAAGGCCCGGTCGAGGACACCGGCTTCCGCGTGCGATCCGGTGACCACCTCGACGCGGCCGCGCGCCGCGTCCGGAAGCCGGGCGGGATCGCGCACGATCACGCGCAGTTCCTCACCCGCGGCGGGAGCGGACTCCAGGAGCCGGGAGAGCAGGTGACGGCCGATGTTCCCGGTGGGAGCAGTGATGACGATCAACAAAACCGGCTCTTCCTACTTCAGGTGGGGGCTGGTGAGTCCGCCTCCGATGAGCAGCATGCGTAGTCGGTAGTGATCGCGGTTGCGGAAGCCTCGTGCGATGCGGCGTTGGAGTTCGATGAGTCCGTTGATGGCCTCTGTGCCGCCGTTGTTGGCGCGGCCGGTGTCGAAGTAGGCGAGGAAGGCTTCGCGCCATTGCTGCAGCGTCTTGCCGAGTCGCTTGATCTCCTTGATCGGGCACGTCGGGAAGGTAGCGAGGACCTTCTCGGCGATCTTGCGTCCCTCGGCGGGACTGCCGGCCTGGTAGGCGGCTCGCAGTTGCTGGGCGCAGAGCCAGGCGACGAGAACCTCGTCGTGGCGTTCGTCAGCGGCGATCGCGAGGTCGAGTCGCGCTCGTTGTCGGTCGGTGAGTTTCTCGACCCCGCAACGCAAGATGGTGCGGATGCCGTAGAGCAGGTCGCCCTTCCTGCCCCGGTGGCCATGGATCTGTTGCTGGACGCGACGACGGACCTCGTCGACGGC
>NZ_JBHYVB010000305.1:0-10062 GCF_042750115.1 Streptomyces sp. NPDC059455 | reverse complement strand
GGCCTCGGCTGCCGCACGGTGGTCGCCGACTGTGCCCACTTAAGTCAGCGACGACTGGTACCTCGCACCGCGCGAGGCCGGCCCGGCCTACGTGGTGGCCCTCAAGCCGCACCGCGGCACCTGGGCTCCGGCAGACCAGCCGCACACCCCCATCGAAGCGGCCCACACCCTGACCTGGCGCGATGCCAGGCGTCCAGGCGACTGGACGCCCGTTCAGCGTCACTTCCGTGACGGGCACACCGAGACCTGGTGGACCGCCGATGCCCGCCCGGGCGGATACGGACCCGACTCACCCTGCCGACCGGTCGTGGCCACCACCGACCCGGCCGGCCTCCCGGAGAAGGCCACCTGGTACCTGGCCACCAGCCTGCCCCACCCCGACGCATCCCACGCCGCCACCGGCCCCCACCCGCCGGCCGACCTCGCCGGGATCGTCCGCCTCTACAGCCTGCGGCCCTGGACCGAGCAGAGCTACAAACAGGTCAAGGACGAACTCGGCCGGGCCGACTTCCAAGTCCGCTCCGACCGCGCCATCCGCCGCCACCAGACCCTGGTCAACCGCGCCTTCTCCTTCTGCCGGGACCAGTGGTTCACCCCACCAGGACCCCTGGATACCACCGCGCCGGACCCGTGCCCCGACGAGGAGCCAGAGAGGGGGACCGGCCCCGTCCCACCAGCCCCGACAACCTTGTTGGCCCAGGGCCTTACGCGCCATCCGCTCCTGGCTCACCCCCGCCACCACCCTCACCCGATGGTGGCGAGCCCGGACGGACACCGACCCACCCTCCGAGCTCCAGGCCCTGATCGACGCGGTCACCACCGGACACGGCATTGACCTCTACCGCCGGATTTAACGAACTACCGGTAGTACGGCTGAAGGGGTTGGACTATCCGTTGTGTGCTTCGAGCTCGGTTGCCAGCGTCTGTTGGGTGGCCGCCCACGACGCCAGGAGCGCTACATTGTCAGCGGTCGGTGTGCCCGCGGGTGCGGTGTAGACGTTGAGGTGCAGTCCGGGTTCGGCGGGCAGTTCCAGGGACTCGACGTCCAAGTCGAGCTGGCCCACGATCGGATGGTGCACCCGCTTGCGTCCGGACCGGTGCAGCCGCACGTCCTGAGATGCCCACCGCTGCCGAAATAGCTCACTGCACGTTGACAGTTCGCCGACTAGGGAGATCAGCTCCTCGTCGTGCGGATTGCGACCGGCTTCCATGCGTAGCTTCGCGGCCGCGGCACCGGCAACTTGGTCGTAATCGACAAAGAAATCTCTGGCCGCCTCGGGGTTTAGATAGACGAACCGCGCTGTGTTCGCGGGTCGTCGCGGGTCGGCCAGCACCGGTGAATACAGCGCGCGAGCGAGTTGATTCATGGCGAGCACGTCATAACGGCCGTTACCGATCCAGGCCGGCGCATCGGAGATCGCGTCGAGCACCTGCTGCAGCGTCGAGCGCACCGTCACGGCAGGCCTACGCCGGCGTGGGCCGCTGGGCGCCCTGGATTGGCGCGCGAGGTGGAACAGGTGGTCGCGCTCGGCCTCGTCGAGTCGCAAGGCAGAGGCCAACGCGTCGAGCACGCCATCGGAGGCACCGGCGAGGCTGCCGCGCTCCATGCGCACGTAGTAGTCGACCGATACCCCCGCCAGTAGCGCTACCTCCTCGCGGCGCAGACCTTTGACCCGACGGTTGCCGCCGTAAGCGGGCAGGCCCGCCTGCCCGGGTGCGATGCGGGCGCGACGCGAGGTGAGAAACTCCCGGATCTCGGTGCGTAGATCCATCGTGGCCATCCCCTCACCGTAAGCCCGTCCCGCAGCCTACGGGGTACCCGATGCGGTCGTCGCGGTGCCGCCGTCTACCGGGATGATGGTGCCCGTGAGGTAGGAGCCGGCCCGGCTGGCGAGGAACACGGCGATACCCGCCATGTCGTCGTCGCGGCCGAGCCGGCGCAGAGGGGCCTTCGCCGCGATCGTGTCGCCGATGGCATCGAGCGTGGACGCCACCATCTGCGACGGGAACACTCCCGGTGCTACCGCGTTCACCGTGACGTGCTGTGGGCCCAGTTCCCTGGCAAGCACTCTGGTGAGTTGGTGGAGTGCCGCTTTGCTGCTGGCGTACGAGTAGTTGGGCGCCTCGGCGACGTGGATGGCGGCGATACTGCCGATGTTAATGATCCGCGCGGGGGCATCGGCGGTGCCCGCCCTGCGAAGTGCGGGGAGCAGCGCCTGCACCAGCCAGAACGGCGACTTGAGGTTGAGGTCGATCACTGCGTCCCAGGCCTCGTCCGGGAACGTCTCCAGCGGCTCGCGCCACATCGCTCCCGCGTTGTTGACGAGGATGTCCAGGCGTTCCGAGTCGGCCTTGACAAGATCAGCGAGGCGCTGACACTCGTCGTGCCTGGACAGGTCGGCGGGGATTGCTTGAACGTCGCCGAATTCGGACAGTAGATGCTCTGCCTCCGCGCACGCGTCTGCCTTGCGTGAGCTGATAATGACGCGGGCGCCCGCCTGCAGAAGGCCGCGCGCTATCATCATCCCAATGCCCCTGGTGCCGCCAGTGACAAGTGCGCACTTCCCACTCAGATCGAAAAGTTCTGTGTGAGTGGTGAAGTGGTTGTCCGCCATTGGTATCCGTCCCTTTTGTCGTGGAAGAATGCGCCGACACGGTCGCGCATTCGGGGCAGCTGAATTGAACTGATGAGGTAAAGCTGCAGTGTGTGTTCATGGAGTGTTGTCGGCGCTTTCGACTCAACCAGTTTGACAGGCGTTTTGGACGTCTGGGAGATCCTGGTGATACAGGTACTGTGAGAGCCCCCCTTGCCTGGTGCGCTGACTCACCCCGGATCCACCGGCTTGATTCCCGGTTGATCGTTTCGGGGTCGTGCGGGCCGTGTTGGGGCTGAGTTGCGGATTCGGCATGGGGTGGCCGCTGGTCTGCCCAGCTCTTCCACTTTGTCCACAGGTCTCGGGCCCTTTCGGGCAGGTCGGTCAGGGAGCGTCAGAGGGCCGGCGGTGCATGCACCGTGCTGAACAGCTGGGTGAAGTCCTCGCTCCAGGGCCGGCGTTCGGGCAGGTGCAGGGTGAGGCGGCGGGCGGAGCGGGACAGGCGGGCGGGCACGTTGATCAGGCGGTCACGGATGGTGGCGGTGGTCGCCCTGGCATGGAACGCGGAGGCCAGGGCGCCGGCGGCGCGGGTCAGGTTGTGTGCCAGGGCCGCCAGGGCGAGCCACGCGGCATTGGCCTGACATCAGTTTCGCCGCAGGGAAGGCGCCGGTGCCGTCCTCCGAGGCGGGCAGCCGGACGTGCTCCCCGACCAGCGCGGGCAGACCGCACCGCTCGGCCAGCCGCACCACCGGCTCCAGCCCTGTCCCTGCCGAATACTTCATCCGTGCAGGTCATGCTGCATGTTGGTATTCGTGGAGGATGCCGCCGAGGTGGTCGTGGCGGCGTATGTCCAGGCGGCTCAACTTGTCCGGATCGTTCATCGGTGTGGGCAGTGGGTGCAGCGGTCGGGCGTTGGCGATGCCCTGGTGGGGTCGGTGGGCGTTGTAGAACTGTCCGTACTTGTGCAGGGCGTGCAGGAGGTGGTGCTGGTTCCAGATCAAGGTCCGGTCCAGGAGCTCACGTCTGCGGGTCTGTACCCACCGTTCGATGAGCGGAGTTCATTCTCGGCATCTGGATGCCGCTGAGAACGACTGTGATCCCCGCGTCCGCGAGGACGCCATCGAACAGGGCGGGGAACTTCCCGTCCCTGTCTCGGATCATGAATCGTGCCCGGAAGTCGACGTCTTCGAGGTCCATGACCAGGTTCTTCGCCGCTTGTGTTACCCAGGAGGTGGTCGGTTGTGCGGTGGCGCCCAGGATCCGGATGCGGCGACTACTGTGTTCGACCACCACGAGTATGTACATTCGCGCGCCGGACAAGGTGACCGTCTCAAAGAAGTCGCAGGCCAGGAGGGCGTCGGCTTGCGAGCGCAGGAAGTCGGCCCACGTGCTGGAGCTCCGGTCGGGCGCCGGATCGATGCCGGCATCCTTCAGGATCTTCCAGACGGTCGACGCGGCCACCTTCACACCCAGCACGAGCAGCTCACCGTGCAGACGCCTGTAGCCCCGGTTCGGATTCTCTCTCGCCAGGCGCAGTACCAGAATCCGGATGGAGCGCACCGTACGAGGTCGACCAGGTCGCTTGGGCCGCGATAACGCGGCATGGTGGCGTGTGACGAGGTCGCGATGCCAGTGCAGCACCGTGTCAGGACGCACGAGCAGCCGCGTACGCCGCAGGGTGGGTAGCGGAAGCCGGTGCAGCAGCGCCGCCAGGAACGCCCGGTCGCTTGTGCTGAACCGGACCTTTCTCTTGCCGAGTTGGCGTTCCAGGACCGCGATCTGATGGCGCAGGGCGAGAATCTCTGCATCTTTGTCCTGGTCGCTCATCGGCAGCAGACGCAATACCGCGAACGCATTCGTCACACCAAGGTGGGCCAGTCGTAGCAGCACGATCGATCATCATGACGCATGGACAACGGCTACGCGAGAGCGCCGGCTCGAGCGACCGCGGCCGACGACTGTGAGGTCCGGTGCAGGCCTCCGACCAGGGAGGATGAATTCTCGGCAAGCACACAGTCCACCGGTTGGCACTACCACGACGGCACCCTCTACGGCCGTGTCAAGCAAGGAACGCTGAGCCACTTCGACGCCACCTGCGCCGCGGACGGTGTGTACAAGAGCGGCAGCACATTGAAGGAACGCGCTGGGCCCGACCGTGTCCACATCGGCCGCAACCTCGGCTCCAGGAACATCGTTCTGGAGGTCCTCTACGCCCTCCCGCACGGCGCGCCCCTCTCCCAGGACGCCCCAACCCTGGGTGCGACTTCCAGTGAGCCGTGTATGACGGCCCGTGGCGGGACTTGACTCAGCCCGCAGAGCCGGACGTCAGAGCTTCCCCCGCGAGGTATGGCAGATCGTCCGTCTGCCTTGCCTCCGAAGCCAACCGCTTGTGAGCGGGAGAGGCTCTGACCGGCTTCCCTACGCATGACCGCTGGAGATCCGCCACCAGCCCGCTCCGAGGGTGACGCACCCCCGTCCGCCCCGGCCACACCGCAACAAGTGATCGTGCCAGTCACGCCAGGCGTGGCGGCCCGTGCGTCGTCTCGCGGACACCGCTGTCGGTGGCAGGCCGACCATTATCGAGTTACGGGCTTGTCGCTTCCGTTGCCGAGAGCACCTGCCCGAAGGCGACGTTCGCCTATCCGAGCGTCCCCACCCCGAGTCTCCTCGGCATCGACGAGTTCGGGCCCGCACGCTGCGACTCAGCTGCTCCCGCCCGTGGGCATTGTCGACAATCGCCACCACGGACGCGACATCCTCCCTGATACCAACGGTTCGGCACGGGTCTGGCGCCTCAAGCGCCTCTACGTCTTCTTCGCCATGGAGATCGCCACCTGACGCGTCTACGTCCTGGGCGTCACCACCCAGCCAACCGGCAAGTTCACCGCCGCATTCCAGGGCGTCGGGCCGAGACCACCTCATGGCGCTTACGTTCCGTCCGGACGTCGCCGTGGTTCAAGTGCCTGCCGCGCCGACCTTTCTAGGCTACCGCCGTAGGGACAAACCCGGGCGGTTATGCCTGTCGCGCATACGAAAGACGAGGAACTCGTGCACCAACGCAAGTCCATCTGCCCAATCTCGGCGCCGGTACCGGTATCGGGGCCGAGGTTGCGCACCAGATGGCCACTGACGGAACACCGCGGCTCGCTCGTGGGGCACACCGAGGCGCCTCCGCGGTAGACCATCCAAGCGAGCCCGGACAGTGCGGACATACATCCCCCAGATCGTGAACGTCTCGGACCCAGCCGCCACCATGGCGGTCATGAACGGCGCGGCCAAGCGGTTCAGACGCTGGGACGTACTGGTCAACAACGCGAGTCGTAGCGATTCCGGGCACCGTCGACCAGATCGGCATGAACAGTCATCGGGCCACGATGAGCACCAACATCAACGGCCCCCTCTTCGCCTCACGAGCTGCCCCGTCGGATCCGAAGGTGCACTGCACGATGTTGGGAACAGCCGCCAACAACGTGGCCATGGGCGCCGTGGCGAACCTGACCGACGTGATGGGGCTGGACCACGGTCGGGAGATCCGGGTCAGTACCGTTCACCCCGGTGTGAGGCGGCGCGAGAGGCTTCAGCCGACTTCCTGTTGGGCAGCAGACGAGCCTCCTTCGCCACGACACGCGCTGGCCGACCGACATCGTCGAACGCGAGAGCCTACTCGCCCGAACCACCCAGACCGGCGCGTACCTGAACCGTGAACTCGACGCTCATATTGACGGGTTGGACATCGTCGGGGAGATCCGGTCCGTCGAGATGATGCTCGCCGTCGAACCTGTCGCCGACCGCACTACCCGCGCGCCACTCCGGCTCGGCCCAGTACGGATACCGCATGACGTGATCGGCCGCGAGGTCGACGTCATCGCCCGCCTCTCCGCGCACGGCCTCGTCCTATCCCGGCCGCTGATCATGACCGAGGGCGAGGCCAAGGAGGCCATCACCACGATCCACTTAGTATTGCAACGTACCCGGCCCGAGACTGAGCGGGTCCCGTCAAGCCCAGCACCCGGAGGCCCTGCCGTGTCCACCCCCGTCCCACATCTGCGGCGCAGCCTGCGCCGCTTCGACATCATGGCGATGGGCGTGGCCGCCGTGCTCTCCTTCGATACCCTCGGACAGATCGCGTCCGGTGGCGGCGAGGCCGCTACCTGGATCGCCATCATCGCGTTGGGCTTCCTCGTCCCGTACGCCTTGATCTTCGCCGAGACTGGCGCGGCCTTCCCCCAAGAAGGTGGGCCGTACGTCTGGGTGAAGCTCGCCCTCGGCAGGTCGGCGGCGGCTGTGACCACCCTCTTCTACTGGGTCACCAACCCCATTTGGCTCGGCGGCTCCCTCGTTTTCATCGCCGCCGAGACCTGGGACGGCTTCGTCTTCCGCCTCGGCACCGGTACCTTCGCCGACTACGCCTTCAAGCTGCTGTTCATTTGGGCGGCCATCCTCACCGCCGTCATCTCGCTGCACCGCGGAAAGTGGATCACCACCGCGGGCGCAGCGATGAAGGTCCTCGCCATCATCCTGTTCACCGGCACCGCCCTCGCCTACGGCACCGAGAACGGCTTCCACGGCCTCGACAGGACCTCCTTCAGCCCGACCAGCGCCGGTTTCCTCGCCCTGGTACCGGTGCTGCTCTTCGCCTACGTCGGCTTCGAGGCGCCCAACGCCGCCGGCGACGAGATGCACGACCCGCAGCGTGACGTCCCGATCTCCATCGGAGTCTCGGGCCTGATCGCCGCCTGCTGTTACCTGCTTCCGGTCCTCGCGATCCTGTCCGCCGCCCCGCCTGGACAGGCCACAGGCATCGGGGGATTCATGGACGCAGCGCGCCTCGTCTACACAGGCGTGTACGGCGGTTGGACTGAGCCGCTGCTCACGGCCACCGCCGTATTGTTCGTCTTCGCGCTGCTCACCCAGGGCAGCGCCTGGATGATCGTCAGCGACCGCATGCAGGCCATGGCCGCCGCCGACGGCGGTTTCTTCAGCCGCGGCCTTGGAGCCTTCCACTCACGGCTCAGCACCCCGGTCCGTATGAACCTCCTGTCCGGGATCACCGCGACGGCCTTCATGATCGCCGCTATGACCCTTGTCCACGGCAGCGCTGCCGCCGTCTTCAACGTGGTCCTCACGGTCGCCATCACCACTCTGCTGCTCTCCTACCTCACCGTCGTGCCGGCTCTGCTCATCCTGCGCGTACGCCACCCTCAAGTCGCCCGCCCCTACCGAGTGCCATTCGGCACGACCGGTTTCAAGGTGTATGCCGCGCTCACCTACGGCTGGATCGTGCTCGGCTCCTGGGTGGCCCTGTTCCCGGGCACGTTGGAGTCCCTGTTCGGCATCAGCTACGACTTCCACGACACCTGGGGCGTCTCGCGTACCACCTTTGAGGTGTTCACCCTCGGCACGGTTGTCCTGCTGCTAGTCATCGGCATCGCCGGATACGCCACCAGCCGGGGCCCGGCGGCCCTCACCTCCGACCGTTCGGCCAGTCGGCCGGTCAGCATATCCGGCGGTTCGCGAGAACATTGACAGCTCCTGCCAGCCCCTGCGGGGGGAAGGACCACCGTGGTCGGCACCCAGCTCAACCTCGTGATCCCCCTGCTCCGGTTCTCCTCGATCCTGTCCGCAGCCGCCTTGACCTTGGCCTTGAGCACCCGGCGGGCGCAAGCGACCACCGCCTTGTCCGGGCGTGAGCCCGTAATCGGTGCGGGCCGATAGCCACGACGCCGGACAGGGAAGGCGCCCGCAGGTGGTCAGGGGAGACACCGGGGTCAGGGCGACAGCCAAGGGAGCACGAACTGGCCCCCGCCCACGCCGCGCGTCACCCCGGCAGGATCACGCTGCGCCAGCCGGCAACGACATCAGTTACGGAGAACTCGCAAACCGGTTGGCGACGCACCTGCGAGACGCCGAGCCCGGTCTATTTCCCAGGAGGGAATTCGTGGTCACCGCCACTGACCCAGTGCGCCGCGGCGCGGCACAGCATGCTGATCGGACCGCCGTCGTCTTCAACGGCAGGACCCTGACGTTCCGGGAGGTTCACGAGACCGCCAACCGATTGCGAAGGTCTTGTCGGCCAACGGGATGCGGAAGGGAGACTATCTGGGTCTGCTGACCGAGGTCACTGAGCGGCTGGTCGCCGGCATGGGCGATGTGCAGACCGTCGGGCTCGGTGGAGCAACTGCCACTGGGGGCACAGACTTGATGGCAGAGCTGGTGAACGTGAGTGCGGACGAACCGGGAGTGCCGCTGACGGAGTCGGACCCGATGCTGCTGCTCCGCACCTCAGGCACTACGGGCAGGCTTAAGGCGGCCACGCATGCCCAGGGTTCCTACGCGGCCGTCACCGCGAACATCTTGGCCAGCCTTCTTGCGCCTGGCCCGGATTCGGGGATGCTCCACGCAGCAGCGCTCATCCACGCCATTGGCACGTTCGTGCTCCCCTACTCGTTCCGAGGCGGCACCTCGGTCGTGCAATCGGGGTTCGAACCCCGTCAGTACCTGGAGGCGATCGAGCAGCACCGGATCACCGAGATCAATCTGGTGCTGACCATGCTCGGCATGCTGTTCACCCATGAGGTACTGGGGCAGACCGAGTTGCCGCTGGTGGTGACCGTGCTCGGTGAGTCCGACACTGATGCAAACTCGTGCCCCCGACCGAGGGCGCGACCTCTCTATGGACCGAGTCCTTCGTGACGGTTCCGGCGGTGTGCGTACCGAGCGCGTCATCGTTCAGGCCAAACACTGGCGCAACCGTTCGGTCAACGCAGCCGCCGTCAGCGAGACTGCAACGGCAGGCAAGCTATGGGGACCCCCGCTTGTGCGAGGGATTGTCATCGCCACGAGCGGCAGATTCACCGCTGACGCAGTGTCCTGGGCGGAGCGGCATAACTCGGAGGGTACCGCGCCCTACATCGAACTCTGGCCCGACAGCAGACTGGAAACCCTTCTCGCGCAGCGACCACACATGGCGGCCGCACACGGTCTTAAGTAGGTAAAGGCAGGTCCGGCCATCTCATACGGCATAGCCGAAACCGCAACCCTTGCCCTGAGGGAGTCCTTTGATGGCTGGACATGCCTTCGACCGACACGACGCCCATACCCACCACTCGCCCCACGCCAGCTCCCATCCCGTCTGCCGTCGACCCACACATCATGGAGCGGGCGTGGCCCCTGGTGTCCAGGTGGAGCGCGCTACTGTGCGGCCCCTGGACGCCAGGGGCCTCAGGAATGCGGCAAGCAGTGGACCGACGCGGGGGAGATCCACGAGGAGCGTGACCGCAAGGGCCGTGCCGAAGGGGACACGCGCACGGTGCCCGGGCACCCCGTCCTGACTTGCATCCTGCGACGGCACATCGAGGGAGTGCCCAATAGACGGCCCTGTCTCACATTCGGTGGTAACGGAGCGTGCTGCTATCCGAGGAGGATGCGGTGCCGGAGCAAGGTGAAGCCTGCTCGTCCGTGCATCTGG
>NZ_JBHYVB010000304.1:0-10167 GCF_042750115.1 Streptomyces sp. NPDC059455 | reverse complement strand
CTGTCTGTGGGGTTGGCTGTCTCTTAGTTTTTATCACTCCAGTCAATGGGGGGGGGGGGGGGCGGGGCCCTGCCCCCGCCCCCCCCCCCCCACCCACTTGGCCTGGTCGGTTTCCTACAACTCTGTTTGTGGCTAAGGTGGTTGGAAAGGTTCCCGCTCCGCGGTCACCTTTGGGCTGGCCGGAGTGAAGTGGTCCTTCCGGCGACGCTGGCTCAGGGAGGGGTCGACTCGACGTCAGGATCTTTTCGGCCTGCTGGGTTCCTGAGTTGCTGACTCCGTGTGCCTTCTGCTGCTTCCATAGAAGCAGAAAATTATGGAAGATTCGAGATGTGGGTGTCCCCCTTTTCAGGAGGTGCGAGGTCGGTGTCGCGCCAATCGCTCTGAAGGATCTCTTCCATCAACTGATCTTGTTCTTGGGAGAGTTGGCCGGTGTTCTGTTTGGTTCGGACCTTGCAGAGCCACGGGCCGATCATGATCCGGTCGCCGTCAGCTTCGATCCATTCCCGAGCGCCGGGCGGACGGCCCCAGCGCTCCACGAACAGCCGGAGGATCTCCGCAGTCTGCTGGAAGGTACGGCGAGTCCGCTTCGACGCCGTGCCGATCATCTTCCCTGTGGGAAGCGGGGTTTGGTTGGGGGTCAGGTTGAGGCAGGTGAGGAGGTCGCGTTGCCCAGGGGCCAGCTGGTCCCAGGAGGTGTGCTGACGGTGCAGCCAGCTCCCGGCCATCACTCCCTCAATCACGGTGTTACGGCGCAGTGTTGCGGGGTCGTGGCCGGCTTCGAGGTGGCGTTTGAGGAGGTGGTACTTGCGGTGCCAGTCGGGGCCGTACGGAAGGGTCCAGTCGGGGTCGAGGGCGGCGAGTTCAGCATCGCGTTCGGGGGCAAGGCGGTTCCTTCGGGCCAGGGCACGTTGGTCGACGAGAAACTGGCCGCCGGGTTGGTGGGCGGGGATGGCGAGGTGACCATGCTCTGTCTGGTAGGCGGTGACGGTGGTGAGGTGGCCTTGCCAGGTGGCTTCGTGGTCGTCCCAGATCATGCCGAGTGCGTCGAGTTCAGCGATCCACTCTGGAGTGAGGGTTCCTTGCTGACGGGCTGTGCGTTGGCCGGTGATGAAGGTGCCCAGGTGGTAGCCGTAAGCGTCCTCGTAGCCTGCGGGGACGCGCAGGTGCTGGTGTTCGGTGTAGAAGCGGGTGACGGCGGCCAGGCCGGCTCGCCGCGGTGCGGAGAGGGCGGTTCCGTCGGCGGGCCAGGAGAGGAGGTCCATGGCTTGAGCGATGGTGTTGGGATCGAGGGTGAAGTCGAAGCGGAAGCGGCGGGCGATCAGGGTGTGGGTGTCGCGCTCCAGGCGCTGGTTGGGGTTTTTGCGGGGTGCGCGGGCGGCGATGGTCTGGTCGTGGTGTCTGAGGGCTGCGGTGACCAGCCACAAGGCTTCGTAGGGGGTGGAGAGCAGGTCGGTGGGATCGGCGCTGGGTGGGATGTAGGCAGGGATGATGAGGCTGGCTGTCTTGGTCTCGAAGGTGGGGGGTTTGCGCAGTGCGCGGCCCAGGGCCTGGACGATCCGTCGGACGCTGGCGGTGCGGTCCGCGAATACCACCCCGTCCACAGCCGGCAGGTCGATGCCCTCCCCCAGGACCTGGGCGTTGGTGAGGACGGCGCGGTCGGCGTCGGCGAAGTCGGTCAGGATGTCGTGGCGCTGGCCCGGGGTGTGGGTGCCGTTGATCGACTGCACGACCAGGTCCTCGGCCCAGTCCGGGCGCTGCTCGCGGGTGACGGTGCGCAGGGTGTGGGGGAACTGGCGGGCGAAGTCCGTGGCATCGGCGATCTGCTGGAAGTAGATGATCAGGTGGTGGAGGTCGTGTTCGGCCATAGCCTTGAGGACGGCAAGGTGCAGGGCTGTCGTCCGGCGGGCGGTTGGTGCGAAGCCGGAGTGGGCGTCTGGGTCGGCGAGGGCGGTGAGCAGCATGGTGTCGGTGATGGTGGGTACCACCAGCTGGTAGTCCGCAAGGACTCCGTCTTCGATGGCCTGGGCGTGGGAGTAGGTGTGCAGGCGCGGGCCGAAGGTTTTGATGTCGGCCATGGATGCGACCAGCGAGGGTGCATCCCATTCTGGGGCCGTGGCCGCGGTGCGCTTGGGTACCGGGCGGGACGTGGGCGCCTCCGTCAGACGCGGCGGCTCCCACTCGTAGGGGGTCGCGGTGAGGTAGAGGCGTCGGTCGGCCGGGATGCGGGTGTTGTCGTGCAGGGCTGTCCACTCTTTGTCCCAGCTGCCTGCGGTGCGGTGCGCCTCGTCCACGATCAGCAGATCGAACACCGGGGCCGGGGCGCGGGTGTGCTGGCTCTGCTCGATCTTCGGCAGCGAGTCAAGGGTGACGAACACGGTGGCGTGCTCGTGCCGGGCCAGCCACGACGCCAGCCTCTCGCCCGAGTTCGTACTCGTGACGGCCGCCCCGGCGAGCAGCGGATGTTTATCTGCGCGCAGCGAGGACACTGCGATCATCGGCTCGCGGCGCCCGTCTCGGCGGGCGGCCTGGGCCCATTGCGCGATCAGGTCCAGACTCGGCACTGCGACCAGAAGATGCCGGACGGTCAGAGCCTCGGCCGTACGCAGCGCCGTTACGGTCTTGCCGGTACCGCAGGCCGAGACCGTATGCCCACGCGAATGCGGACGCGCGAGATGACGTGCTGCGCTGTCGACCGCCTGCTGCTGGTCCGGGCGTAGCGTGAGCCGGACCGGACGGGCCCGGTGTGTCGGAGTAGCTGAAGCCTCAGCCACGGGCTCAGGGCCGGAAGACATGACGTACAACCTCAACTCACGACAGGGGCAGTCAACGGGATCCATCCTCCCGCACGTGAGCGAGCTGGCACGGGGCAGATCTCACACTTTGACACGTAATGCGCGGCCTCTTGGTAGGTAGCGCGGACTCCTCGGCGTTGAGCATCACGTCCCCGGACGCGACGGGCTTGAGCCACGCCCACAGGGCGCGTGTCCCTGCCGAAACCGGGTCTGCCCGGAATTCCGTGGAGGCGTTCGGCGCCCACGTGCTCTACTCCAACTATGGGCAGCTCGAACATGTACTACCGCGGAGCCGGGTTCTGGGTACGCGACGCCCAGGCTGAGGTGTGGCTGTACCTTCTCGCGCAGGGGGCCAAGACGGTCGCTGCTCCTGCCGAATGGCTCGTTGCCGCCCGAGAGGACTGGGAGCTGCAGGCCACGCTCGGGGTCTCGGGATGTGTGTCGCCCCGTCTGGACGACCACCTCGGAACGCATCCCGATCGCGTCGCCCTCACGCTCGACCTGTCGGAGCGTGTTGTGCAGCAACTGCTCGCGTGGTCCCCGGCCATCCCGAAGGACGTGGCGAACTCCTTCGGCACGGGCGGGCAGGGGTCGTGGTTCTTCGCAGACGTGCCCACCGAATCCCTCTTGGCATGCGGTCGCGCCTTCATCAGTCTTCTCCGTGGGGAGTTCCCTCCCGGAATCGACCGGTGGGCGCTTTGAGCTCACGCGGTAGAACGCTCAAGGCCGGGCCCCGGTTCGGCTGTGCGGGTACGCATCCTCGCCCGGGCTGGTTGTCCGAGCGCCTGCACTCCGGTAGGTCGACGCTGGCATCGGGTCACCCTGGGTGACATACGATCAGGCTCCGTTCACGCTGGAAGGTGACCTGTACATGCCCGTGCCGAGCCTACTCGCAGTTCACTCACCTGGACGACGAGTCGTTGTCGGCAGCGGGGTGCTCGCCCGCCACGCAGCAGCGGGCGCGCGGACCGCAGTCATCACGGCGGCATGGGCCGCGGACACCGAGCGGGCTGCCGAATTGGCCGAGGCGCTGTGGATCCTCGACGCGGGCAAGCAGAGGGACCGGGCACTTCCTCCAGAAGATCGAGAACAGGCTGGTACTGGGATTGTCGATGAGTGGCGCCAGATGAGTGGCGCCAGCGGCCAGACGGACTCCCAATAGCGGGCGTTGTGGTGCGTGTTGCCGGCGCTGATCCACAGGGACAGCACCACCGGGCTGTCCGGGCCGGGCATGGCCAGGATGTACGGATCGTATTCGGCAGCGAGGCTGGTCACGGAGCGAGGTCTCCCTTCAGCAGGAGCTCGACAACACCGCGGTCGGAATCACTGACGCGGGCCAGGGCGGCATCCCAGGCGGCCGGGCCCACCTTCTTGTCGTCGTCGCGGAGGTCCTCCAGTCGCAGCAGATGGTCGTTCCAGCGCTCACGGAACATGCGGTCATCCGTGGCAGAGCACAGGCTCACGATCTGCTGGTGCAAGTGCGCGAGCCGGGGATGGTGGCCTGGGTGGACAAGAGGGCCTCAGCCGATGGAAACCGCCCAAGATGCCTTGTCCTTCGAGAACTTGATCGAGAATTCTCACGGCCTCGGGTTGGTAGCCCGGCGGCCCTCCTCGCTCTCGCTCTAGTCCCAGCACACCGCGCGGGCTCGGCACGCCGGGCTGGCCGCCTCCGCCGCTTACGGTTCGCTCGTGCCCGCCATAGGACCACCGGCGTTGACCTCAGTCGCGTGGTTCGGCGGCCGGCTCGCCCGGACCGAGATTGATGACGACCTTGCCGTGTACGTGGCGGCCGGCCTGCAGTTCGGCCGCGGCGCGGATCTGCTCGATCGGGAAGGTGGCCGCGATGGGCACGCGCAGCCGGGCCTCGGCAACCAGGCGGGCGATCTCCTCAATGGCGCCGGGGGCGGCGTTGGCGCCGTTCGCCGGTGTGATCCCGTCGATCTGGGCGGCGATGGTAGTGATGCGGTCGTCGGGCACACCAAGCTCCCGGGCCACCCGCGCGGTCTCGGTCCCGTGCAGGTCGATCGCAGCGGTAACGCCGGGGGCCAGGGCGCGGACGCGTTCGGCCAGGCCGTCGCCGTAGGCGACCGGCTCGGCGCCCAGGGCGCGCAGGGCATCGGCCGAGGACGCCGAGCCGGTGCCGATCACCCGTGCGCCCGTGAGCTTGGCCAGTTGCACGGCGAACACGCCGACGCCGCCGCCCGCGCCGCCGATGAGCACGGTGTCGCCCGGGCCGGGGCTGACGACGGCGAGGGCTGCGGCGGCCGTGGAGCCCGCGATGGTCAGAGCGGCGGCGGTGCGGTCGTCGACACCGTCGGGGGTGCGGTGGGCGGCGCCGCCCGCTGCGATGGTCCCGGCCACGTCGATCACCACGTGGTCGGCGACCGAGCGGGACATGGCGCCGCCGAACACCCGCTCGCCCGCCGTGAATCCGCTCACCCCGTCGCCGATCTGGTCGACGACGCCCGCGTAGTCGGTTCCAAAGCCGCAGGGCAGGCTCAGGCCGAAACGGGCGGCGGTCTCCGCGTCGGAGGTCATGAACCAGTCCATGGGATTCAGTCCGGCCGCGGTGACCCGCACTCGGATCTGGCCGGGACCGGCCTGCAGCGCGGGCACGTCGCGCACGTTCAGGGCCTCGGGGCCACCGAACGAGTCGAACAGGACCGCCCTGCTCGCGGTGGCCGCTGTCGTGACACTCGATGCCTGCATGCTGTGTGCCTCCTGGGCGACGAAACGAGAGGAACAAGAAACGGACTATGCTCCGTTTCAAGGCGACCGTAACACAACCGGAGCGTGATCCGTTTTGACTGAGTCGGAGAGTCGCGCACGACGGGCGGATGCGGCCCGCAACCGCGACCAGCTCCTCGCCGCAGCCAGCCGCGCGTTCGTCCGCGCAGAGGGCGAGCCGTCGATGCGCGCGATCGCACGCGAGGCCGGGGTCGGCATCGCCACCCTCTACCGCCATTTCCCCACCCGCGAAGCCCTGGTCGAGGCCGTCTATCGCGACCAGGTCGCCGGGCTTACCACCGGCTCGCGCGAGCTGCTGGCCCAGTTCCCAGCCCCCGTGGCACTGCGACGCTGGATGGACCTGTTCGGCACGTGGATCGCGGCCAAGAACGGCATGCTCGACACGATGCTCGCGCTGATCGAGTCGGGCGAGATCACCCACGGCCAGACGCAGGCCGAACTGCTCGCCGCGATCGAGTACCTCCTCGAAGCAGGCCGTGAGGCAGGCGAGTTGCGCCGCGACGTCACCGCCGAGGACATCGCTGCCGGCCTCATCGGCATCTTCACCGTGGCCCGCCCGCCCGAGCACGACGCCAGAGCCGGCCGGCTGCTGGACGTCTTCCTGGACGGCCTACGACGCGTGCCCTGAGCCGGGGACCACCGGGAGCGTTTGCGACGACCCTCAGCCGACGAGGGCTTGCGTCCCTATAACGGCGAGGCGATCGGCGCCCTCGGTACCGGGCTCGGCGGTGTAGACCATGACGTGCAGGTCACTGCCGGCGGTGTGCAGGACGTCGCAGTCCAGGGTGATCGCCCCGACGGAGGGGTGGTCGATGGTCTTGCGCGCGCCGCGGTGCGGGGTGGCGGGAGCGTCTTGCCACAGCTCCTCGAAGAGCGGGCTCCGGGCGCGCAGCGTGGTGATCAGGCGGTGCAGGCGCGGGTCTGCGGGGTAGCGGGCGGCGGTCGCGCGAAGGTCGGCGGCCTGCTGGGCGCGCAGGGCGCCCATCGAGTCAGGGGTGTGGCGCACACGCGAGCCCGAGCCGAGGAAGTTGCGCCACACCGCGTTGAGTCCGGGGCCGTGCCACTGGCCCATGAGGGGCAGGCACATGTCCCGTCGTCCGGCTGTTGGCTGGGCGGCCAGGAAGAGGTGGGACTGGGCTCCGACGTCGCGCAGCGGGTCTTCGTCCATCTCTTTGCGCAGCAGAGCGAGGGTGTCGGCCTCGGTGTTGCGCCGCCGTGCGTGCAGGCTGACGACTTCGGCGTCGCCCATCTGGTACTTCGTCTTGTCGCCGCGGCCGAAGTAGCGGTTGTCGACCATGTGCGGTGCGACGGGGCTGGCCGGGATATGCACGATCAGATAGCCGGTCCCGTCATCGGCTGCAGCGCTGATCTCCTCGGTAACGATGGTCAGCGGCGGGTCGGGAACCGTCCGTGCCACCTGCTCGATTTTCTCCGGCAGCCCGTTTAGGGGCTGGGGGCGAGTTCAAAGGTGCGGCAATTTCGCCCGCTTGCTCTCCCTCGACGAGTGCGACATCCTGCCGCTGGCCATGCGTCAACGCGGCATCCCGGTCCTTCAGGGAAGCGATATGCCCACGCACGCCAGCCTGCACCTCACCGACGACAACGCGGACCGGACCCGGTGGTCTTCGTTTTCTCCGCAGGCTTCGCTCTGTGTTCCGCCAAGATCGTGCACGCAGTCGTCGCGTCGAGAACAGGAGCCCGTTTATGAGCGATGCCCTGCCTACGGCAAGCGCCCCCTGGAGCAGTCGGCCGAGCCTGGTCTGGGCTGACCGGTCACGGCCACCGGTGCGGGGTTGCCCTGGTGGGTGAAGGCGGCCCAGTGGTGGATCCGGCCCAGGTCGGGGCCGGTCATCTCGTGGCGCAGTTCGCCGTGGAGGGTGGGCGGCGGGGTGCGGTCCGGGTCCAGCATCCACATCTGGGTGGCGCGTAGCGCGTCGGGCGGCGCCAGGTTGTCGGCGGTCAGGAAGTGGTGGAAGACAGCCATCATCACGGCCGTCCGGCTGTCGCGTACTGCCCAGCGGGAGCCGACCGCGTCGGCCACGCCACGGGCCACCAGGGCGGTGGCGAGGGTGAGTGACTCGTCGTGGTCCCGGGTGGTCAGGTCGGTCTCGCAGGCGCTGAGCACGACCAGTGGGCCTGCCGTGTCCGGCGGGCGGTCGGTGGTGTCGTCCAGGATGCGGGCCACGGTCAGCAGGCCCCTGTCGGGGTCGGGGCCCGGCCCGGCGGCCAGCCGCAGCGCGGACCGGGCGGGGTTCAGGCTGGCCACGGCGTGGCAGGAGATGTGCAGGACGGATGCTGGGTGTCGCCGCCAGGCAGGACGGCGAGCAGGTCATCGGGGCTGCCGACGGCGTCTACGGGCTCGTCGGAGGTGAGGAACGCGCCGTAGCGCAGGGCGCCGGGGTAGCAGGCGGCGCGCAGGGCGTCGGTCTCGGTCTCGGTCTCGGCCCACAGCAGGGTGAGGTCCGGGTCGGCGACCAGGACCTGGCGTCCGGTGGCGGGCAGCCGGCGGCGGCCCGCTGCCCGCAGGAACTGGGCACCGGAGGGGGCGTAGCTGAAGACCGCGTCCTGGCAGGCAAACCGGTGCCCGGGCCCGCCGGACGGCTGTGGCCGCCGGGCCGCGTGCCAGGCCACGGCACCGAGCGGTCCGCACGGCGCCAGCACGATGCGCGGCGGCCGCCCCGACGAGCCCAAGGCGTCCACCAGCGGGCCGACAGCCGCCTCCCACGCCCAGTCGCACAACTCGGCCAGCGCTGCCGGCCAGCGCCGCTCGGCCTGCCAGATGGGGTCCAGCGCGGGGTCGACGGCCGTCCTGGACCGTTCTGCGGCGGCCTCCAGGTAACGCTCCAACGGCGCGCTGCCGGTGCCCAGCAGCTGCGGCAGCGGCAGGACCTGGGGCCGGGCGTGCCCGGGCCGGACGATCAGCGCGAAACCGGGCGCGAAGTACTTGAGGCCCTGCCCGGGAACGAGGTAGACCAGCGCGTCGGTCGCCGTCGCGGCCAGGCCGGCCGCGAGCTCGGCCACGTCCGGCACACCGAGCACCGCCTCCACACCTGCGCCGTCACCCCGGGCGCCCAGCGCGTTGAGCGCCATCCGGCGCAGCGCCCCCGTCATGCGGGGGCCGGCGGCGTCCGGCGGGGCCGTGGCGGCCTGGGCGCGCCACCGCCGGGCCAGTTCGGAGTGACCGCCGGCCGCCAGGAGGTCGGGGACACTGCGGGAGGCGGCCGCGGCCCGCAGCACCATGGCGCGGCCGAGTTCCAGCGACCGCACCGCCTCGTCCGGGCGGCCGGACAACCAGATGACTCCGTACGCCAGCCGTCGGCCCAGCACGGCCCCGTCCCGGGCCACCACCAGGCCGTGCTCGGCACCGAGTTGGAGCAGGACGTCGGCGGCGAGTTCCGTCAGTGCCTGGTGGGCGATCTCCAGCGTCGCCCGCAGGTCCGCGGTGCGTTGCGGGCCGCCGCGCCGGCTGCGCCGGAGGTGGGCCTCGGACAGTTTCTCCAGAATGTCGCCCCGGCGGACCGAGGCGTATCCCTCGGCGATCAGGCGGCGTACCGGGGTCAGCTCGTCAATGGCCCGGTCCAGCAGGGCCGGTTCCGCGAATCGCAGGGATCCGGCTATCAGCACAAGGCCGAGCCAACACCGCGCCAGGTACTCCCGATCGTGGCTGATGCGGGGTTCCTCCAGGGCGCGATGGAGTTCGGCTTCGGCGTCGGCGAGACCCCGGTCGAGCGCGGCCCGGCCCTCGTCCGGTGGGGCCTCGAAGATCGTGCCCAGCGTTCGTTCCGGAGGCTTCTCGCCAGCCTGCTCCACTTAATCGAAGTAGCGGGCGGCGAGGCGATGTCCGTCCGGGTCCTGCTGGTGCCGGGCCCGGGCCCGGTGGCCCTCGGCGAGACTCCTCGCCAGCTCGCCGCGCTCCGCATCGCCCGGCGGCAGGGACTCGTGCAGGCCGGTGAGCTCCTCGATCAGCTCCGGTAGCCCGCTCAGGTCGCCGGTGGTTTCCATCCGGACGAGTTCGGCGCCCGCCCGGGACAGCACGAGGCTGATCGCGTAGTTCGACGTGTGCGGCGAGGAGCCGTCCCGCGCCACGGCGGCCCGTAGCTCCCTAGACGAGTAAGTCCGATGTCAGTGGTCGAAGGCGATCAGCGACCTGGGGGTGGGTGCGCCGGTCTGGTGGTTGTGCCAGATCGCGGCGGCCATCGCCAGGACTCGCTGGGCGACGCGGACAGCGACGCCTTCGAAAGTCCGCCCGCCGTGCTGTTCCAGTCCGAGCTGTCCCTTGAGGGTGTCGTTCACGGACTCGATGAGCTGGCGGACCGACTTCAGCAGCGGCTCGCCCGGGCGGGGTTTCTCCCGCTTGAACGAAGGCCGCAGCAGCGTGACGCCTTGCCTGGCCAGGTCCGCCTCGAACTCTTTGGAAGCGAAGCCCTTGTCTGCGATCAGTAGCAACCCGGGCCGGTCGCGAGCCAGGTGTGGCTCGCGATCCAGCATCGCGGTCAGCACCTCTCGCTCGTCGATCTTCGGGCCGGCCAGCGCCCAGGTGATCGGCATACCGGCCGGGGTGCAGACCAGGAACAGCCGCAGGCCCCAGTAGAACCTGCTGTGGGAGCGGCAGTAGCCGTAGCCCGCC
>NZ_JBHYVB010000303.1:0-10448 GCF_042750115.1 Streptomyces sp. NPDC059455 | reverse complement strand
CACCTTGGGGTGGGCCGGGGGCGTCACTCTCCCCCCCCCCCCCCCGGCCCCGCGCCTCGTTCAGGCGTGCCAGCGCAGCACCGCGCCCAGGCCCCCGGCCGGTCCCTGGATTCCCTCGGGCACCACCAGCACCTCGGTGTCGGCCACTGTCGCGGACCGCATCAACGCGTCGTCCGCGCGGGCGGGCTCGGGTGTTCTGACGCCCATGGCGCGCGCCTGGGAGCGCTGCACGGCCACCTGATCGGCGTCCGGCCCGATCCACACCTCATGGCGCATATCGCCGCCCGCGTGCCCCAGCAGCAGCGTGGCCGCCTGGTGGCGGCGCATGGCCTCCACCACCGCCGGTACGCCCTCCGCCGCCCCGCTGCTCGGCGGCCCGGTGCCGTCATGTCCGCCCAGGGCCGGTCCGCCGGGGCGGCCCCGCCCGGCGCGGAAGAGATCGAGAACCGTCTCCAGATGGGCGCGGGCGTACTCCGCCCGGGCGTGGTCGATCTCCACGTTCAGCTGCTCGGAGCAGCCGGCGGCCCTGCTGCCGTGGCGGGTCTCCTCCGTCTTGGCCCGCAGCGGCTCGGGCAGCCGGTCGCGTACGGCCCGTCGCTCGCGCGGATCACCGGCCAGGATCAGCAGGTCGGCGTCGCTGTCCGTCCACTGCCGCATCAGCTCGTCGGCCACCCGGTCGGCGGTCTGCTCCCAGGTGTTCCCGACCCGGTTGCGGTAGTGCCACTCGAAGCGGTCGGCGGGCACCGACCGATGGCCCCGGCCATGCGCTCTGCGGCCCCCGGCGCGCCCCGCCGGGCGGGCACCGGTGTCGTCCCGCAGCTCCAGATCGGCCCCCGCCTGGTCGACGAAGGCCACCAGACAGGCCGGCCACTCACCGCGGAACGCGGCCAGCGGCGCCACTCGCGGCAGCATCGACCAGGACGTCATCACGTCGACCGGGGACGTGGCCAGCGGCAGGTCGAGCACCACCTCGCCGCCCGCCGCGAACAGCGCCCGCCCCGCGGACGCCCTGGCCCATTGCTCACCGGCCAGCCGCTCGATCACCGCGTCACAGGTGGCGCGGTCGGCGCCCTGGCCGGCCAGCTGATCCGCCACGAACCGCTCCCGCAGCCGGCGCCGCCTGGGCGCGTCCTCCGTACTGCGGGAAGTGTCCATGTACACGCCCGCCCATGGACCGGGGCGGTCGAACAACGGCTTCAGGAATCCAACGTCCATGACCTCCCCCAAACCCGGGGAAACACACGGCAGAAACCGGTCGACCCGTCTCGCGCGGATCGCCGTTTCGCTCCTGACACCAGGATCCCTCCACCTCACCGGGATCGCCAGAGCCGACTAAAATCGCTGTCATGGCTCGCTCCAACGAGGAGGTCGAAGCCCTCCTGCGCGAATACGCCGATCTGCTCCTGATCACGGGCGGGGACGCGTACCGGGCGCGTGCGTACGAGAAGGCCGCCCGGGCGATCGGCGGCCATGCGGCCGACATCTCGCAGTTCGACGCGAAGGCGCTGCGGGACATCCCCAATGTGGGCCGGTCGATCGCCGACAAGGTGGTCGAGTACCTGCACACCGGGACCATGCCCGCCGTCGAGGAGGCGCGCGCCGCGATCCCGGCCGGGGTGCGGGAGCTGACCGCCATCCCGGCGCTCGGGCCGAAGAAGGCCATGATCCTCTACGAGGAGCTGGAGATCTCCTCGATCGACCAGCTGGCCCAGGCCATCGAGGACCACCAGCTGCGCGACCTCAAGGGCTTCGGTCCGAAGTCCGAGGAGAACATCCTGCACGGCATCGGGCTGATGCGTGCCGCGGGCAACCGCATCCCGCTCGACGAGGCCATGGACGTGGCCGATGACATCGTCTCCGCCCTGTCCAAGGTGCCTGGCTGCCGGCGGTGTGCCTACGCCGGGTCGCTGCGCCGGATGAGGGAGACCGTGGGTGATGTGGACATCCTGGTGGCGGCGGAGGAATCCGGCCCGTTCATGGAGGCGTTCACCCGGCTGCCGCTCACCTCCGAGGTGATCGCCCACGGCCAGAAGAAGACCTCGATCCGCACCACGAAGGGACTCCAGGTGGATCTGCGGGTCCTGCCGCTGGACTCCTGGGGCGCGGGACTGCTGTACTTCACCGGCTCCAAGGCGCACAACATCCGCATCCGCGCGATCGCGGTGCGCCATGGCCTCAAACTCTCCGAGTACGGCCTCTTCGAGACCAAGAGCGGCAAGACGATCGCCTCACGGAGCGAGGAGGACGTCTACGCCCGGCTCGGCATGGACTGGATCCCGCCGACGCTGCGCGAGGACCGGGGCGAGGTCAAGGCGGCCCTCGAAGGGCAACTCCCCCGGCTGGTCGAGGAGTCCGACCTCCGGGGCGATCTGCACACCCACACCAACCTCACCGACGGGCTGGAATCGCTGGAGGACATGATCGCCAAGGCGGAGCGGCGCGGCTACGCGTACTACGCCATCACCGATCACGCGCCCAAGCTGTACATGCAGCAGATGACCGAGGAGAAGATGCTGGCCCAGCGGGAGCGGGTGCGCGCACTCGACCGGGGGCGCGGCCGCGGGGACACCCGGCTGCTGCACGGCGTGGAGCTGAACATCGACGTCGACGGGGACGTGGACTGGCCGCCCGGGTTCCTCGAGGACTTCGATCTGTGCGTGGCCTCGGTGCACACCCAGTTCGGCCTGGACCGCAAGGCCATGACCCGGCGGCTGGTGAGGGCCTGCGAGAACCCGTATGTGCACGTCATCGGCCATCCGACCACCCGTCTTATCGGCAAACGGCCCGGTATCGACGCCGACTTGGACGAGGTGTTCGCCGCCTGCGCCCGCACCGGCACCGCGCTGGAGATCAACGCACATCCGGACCGGCTCGACCTGTCGGACGACAACATCCTGCGGGCCAAGTCGCACGGGGTGGTGTTCGCCCTGGACAGCGACGCCCACTCGACCCGGGATCTGGACAACATGCGGTACGGGGTGGGCATGGCCCAGCGGGGCTGGCTGACCCCGGACGATGTCATCAACACCTGGTCGCTCACCCGGCTGCGACGTTTTCTGCGCAAGGACACGGGGCACCAGCCCCCAACATGACCACCTCCGAACCCGACCGCTCCTACCCCGCCCGTCAGGCCCCCGGCGCCGAAACCCTCGCCGAGCTGGACACCCGGGTCATCGACTGCCGTGCCTGCCCCCGGCTGGTCCAGTGGCGGGAGGAGGCCGCCCGCACCAAGCGCCGGGCCTACGCCGACTGGGAGTACTGGGGGCGGCCGGTGCCCGGGTTCGGGCCGCCGGACGCCGGGATGGCGATCGTGGGGCTCGCACCGGCCGCCCACGGTGGAAACCGCACGGGCCGGATGTTCACCGGCGACCGCGCCGGCGACTTCCTGTACGCCGCGCTGTACGACCTGGGACTGGCCAGCCGGCCGACCGCCACCCACCGCGGCGACGGTCTGGAGCTGTACGGGGTCAGGATCACCTCGCCGGTGCACTGCGCCCCGCCCGCCAACCGCCCCACCCCCGAGGAGCGGGACACCTGCCGCTCCTGGCTGGCCCGGGAGCTGCGGCTGCTGCGGCCGACGCTGCGGACCGCGGTGGTGCTCGGCGCCTTCGGCTGGCAGGCCGTGATGCCCGCCCTGGAGGCGACCGGATGGGCCGTGCCCCGGCCCCGGCCGGTGTTCGGCCACGGCGCGCGGGCCACGCTGCGGGCGGCCGACGACGGGCCGCCGCTCACGCTCTTCGGCTGCTACCACGTGAGCCAGCAGAACACCTTCACCGGGCGGCTCACCCCGGCCATGCTGCGCGAGGTGCTCGGCGCGGCGGCGGAGGCGGCGGGGCTTCCGGTCTCCGGCTAGGGCCGGAGGGTCGTAGGTCTCGTAGGTCTCGTAGGCGAGTTGGCGGGCTTGCCGAACCAGCGGGAGAGGTGGTCGTCCAGGTCCTGCTGATCGTCGCCGATCCAGGCGACATGGCCGTCGGGGCGTAGCAGGACGCACGGAACATCCAGTGCCGCGGTGGGATCCGCGAGGTAATCGACCCGGTCCGACCAGCCGCCGACGGTCAGCCGTTCGGTGCGGTCCAGCAGCAGGCCGCGGCCGCGGTGCAGCAGATCGTAGAGGCGGCCCTGTTTCACGTCGATGTCGCGCAGGCGGCGGCCGAGCAGGTCGGGGCCTTCGCCGAAGTCGTAGCGAATGCCGATCGCGGTGATCTTCTCGATCAGATAGCGGTTCACCTCGTCGAAGTCCATCAGTTCGGTGAGCAGCCTGCGCACGGCCCGCGGGCCCGGTTCGGTGGAGTGCAGTTCCATCTGGGCGCGGGTGTTGTCCAGCACGTCCTCGGCGACCGGATGACGTTCGGCCTGGTAGGTGTCCAGCAGTGTCTCCGGCGCCCAGCCCCGGATCTGTGCGGCCAGTTTCCAGCCGAGGTTGAATGCGTCCTGAACGCCCAGATTGAGGCCCTGTCCGCCGGTGGGTGGATGGATGTGCGCCGCATCGCCGGCCAGCAGCACCCGCCCGACCCGATAACGTTCGGCCAGCCGGGTGGCATCGCCGAAGCGGGACAACCAGCGCGGGGAGTGCACGCCGAAATCGGTTCCGGCGATGGTGCGCAGCTGTTGTCTGAAATCCTCGAGGGTGGGCGGTTCCGCGCGGTCGCTGACTCCCGCGGCGGGCACTACGACGCTGTAGACCCCTTCGCCGAAGGGCCGGAGCCAGAATCGCTGATGAGTCTCGCGGATTCCGGTCACCTTGGCGGCGATCTCCTCCTGCGACACGCCCACTTCCATCTCGCCCATCAGCGTCTCGTTCCGTGAGGGCTCGCCGGGGAAGCCGACACCGAGCTGTTTACGCACCGCGCTGCGCCCGCCGTCACAGCCGACGAGGTAGCGCGAACGCAGCCGTTCGCCGTCGGCCAGTTCGACGGTTACGCCCTCGTCGTCCTGCTCGAACCCGGCGACCGCGCAACCACGTCGGACCTGCGCACCCAGTTCGATCGCATGCTCTTCAAGAAGATGTTCAATGACCGGCTGCGGGATGCCCAGCAGATAGGCGTGCGCGGAATCCAGGCCCTTGGGCGCGGGTTTGGGGATGGCGGCGAAGAAACCGCCGGCCGGACGCTGTCTTCCGTGCCGGCGAATGCGGTCCAGCAGTCCGCGCATCGCCATCAGCTCGAGACTGCGAATATGGAGACCGACTATGCGGACGAACGACACGGGCTCGGTTTCCTTCTCCAGAACGAGTACCCGCACATCGTGCAGCCGCAGTTCGGTGGCCAGCATCGCGCCAGTCGGCCCGCACCCGGCGATGATCACGTCGAACAACGGATCGGTGGTGAATTGCGGAGAGTGCATAGGTGTTGCCTTTCGGGAGTGCCTTGTTGGCGAGGCGCTCCCGGCGACACCTACGTCAATCGCCCGGCCGTGACGGGAAGGGGGAGCACCCACATCGATACAGCGTTCATGGGTCTCACCTCCTCGGGCGGGGTCACGGTCCACTGCAAGCTACAAGCCCGACATCATCCCGTCCAATTCTTTCCCAGCCACGCGATCACGACTCCGAACAGAGATAGGAGACCGGGGCAGGCCGTAGGGAAAGGGGAGGCCCCGGGCACTGGGGCAGGAGGGCGCCCGGGACCTCGTTCATGGGGTGGGCCGGATCAGTTGAGACCCTGGCCCGCGACGCTGCCGGTGTCACCGGCTCCGGCGGCGGCACCCGCGTCACCAGCGCCCGCGTCACCGGCGCCCGCGTCACCGGCTCCGGCGTTGCCCGCGCCTGCGGCCTCACCGGCACCGCCCGCCGCGTCACCAGCGCCACCGGCCGCGTCACCGGCACCGCCCGCCGCGTCACCGGCACCACCGGCCGCGTCACCGCCACCGGCGCCACCGCCGTCCGCGCCGATGACCGCGCCGGTGGCCTCCAGCGCGGCGGTCACCGGCTGGAAGAACGTCTCACCGCCCT
Organism: Streptomyces sp. NPDC059455; assembly: GCF_042750115.1. Classification (NCBI taxonomy): domain Bacteria; kingdom Bacillati; phylum Actinomycetota; class Actinomycetes; order Kitasatosporales; family Streptomycetaceae; genus Streptomyces; species Streptomyces sp. NPDC059455. Next base: position 4,498 of record NZ_JBHYVB010000303.1, on the reverse strand, counting down.
GGGTGCAGTCGCCGCTGCCGCCGGACGTCAGTCCGACCGCCGCGTCCTCGGCGAACATCGCGCCACCGCTGTCACCGGGCTCGGCGCACACATCGGTCTGGATGAGGCCGTTGACGATGTCGCCGTTGCCGTAGTTCACCGTGGCATTGAGGCCCGTGACCGTGCCGTCGGTGACCCCGGTCGTGGAGCCGGAGCGCTGCACCTTCAGGCCCACACTCGCCTCGACGGCGCGCCCGATCTCCTGGGTGTTGCCGTTCTGGAGGTCGACCGTGCTGGACGGCTGGGTGGTGGCGTCGTCGTACATCACCAGCGCGAAGTCGTTCTCGGGGAACTTGGAGTCCTGCACCGTGCCCACCTGCTGGGCGCCGGCCTCGTCCGAGGTCCAGGTCTGGGATTCGTTGCCGCAGTGGCCCGCGGTCAGGAAGCCCGGCGCGCCGTCGACGCTGACGTTGAAGCCCAGCGAACAGCGGGCGCCACCGCCGAAGATGGCATCGCCGCCGTCGAGCCCACCGGCCGCGGCGTCCCCGCCGCCCCCGGCGTCATCACCCGCACCACCAGCGGCGTCACCGGCGCCACCAGCGGCATCTCCCGCACCGCCCGCGGCCTCTCCGGCGCCACCCGCACCGGCGTCATCCGCACCGCCGGCGGCCCCCGCGGCACCGGCGCCCGCGTCGCCCGCACCGCCCGCCGCACCGGCGGCATCCCCGGCGCCCGCATCGCCCGCGTCGCCCGCCGCGTCACCGGCGCCCGCGCCGCCGTTGTCGCCGGGCTGGGCCGCCTCCTCGCCGTCGAACTTCTTGAACTCGCCCTTGCTGCGCTTGACGCTGACCGTGCCCGCCATCTGGCCCGTGGCCTTGGTCAGCGTGTCCCACTTCGCGCCGGTCACCGTCCGGTCGGCGGTCACCTGGACCTTGTTGGTGACCGGGTCGATCGACCAGGCGGTGCCGGGCACCGACGCGTCGCCGCTCAGCGTCTGGGTGGCGGCCTTCAGATCGGCCATGCTGTTCTGGACGACCTTCGCCACGGCGCCCTTGGCCCGGACGGACTCGGCGGAGTCCTCGTCCACCACATTCATGACCAGCTGGCGGTTGCCGTTGTCGTAGTACCAGCCCGCGCCGTTGTCACCGAGGTCCGAGGCGAGACTCCTCGCGAGCTTCACCGCGGCCGGGGACGAGAAGGTCTTGGCTCCCGACGTCTCGTCCGGGTTCGCGTTCGCGTTGGGCAGCAGAATGGCGGCTGCCCCGAGCGCGGTGATGGCGGCTCCGGAAATGGCGAGGGTCCGCTTGTTCACACGTCGGTGGCTCAACTCACTGACCTCCAGTCGGGGATGCGCGGCAGGCGTGTGCGGAGCGCTTGCCGCGTTCCGCACACGCCCCCGTGCGGGGCCACCACGTCGTACGTGGACGCGTTCGCCCCGTCCTCACCCGTACTCAAGGTCTGATGAAAAGCTGCGCCGAACGATCCGGATCGGTAGGCTCCGCCGGTTCGGCCGATCGCTCCGGCTGCCCGCCCGGCTATCCGCGCCCGGCGGCCTCGGCCTGGGCGCGCAGCTCCCACACCTCGCCGAGCGCCATCCGCTCCGCCTCGGCGGGGGAACCGCCGGTGTCCTCGAAGTGGTCGACATACGCGCCGATGAACTCCTGCCAGCGCTGGTTGGCCGGGTCCTCGTCCAGCGCCGCCATCGCGGCCGCGAAGTCCTCGCAGTCCACGAGGTGGAAGAGATGGCGTCCGCTGCGCCAGATCCGCCAGTTGGTGATCCCGGCCCGGCGCAGTGTCGCCAGCAGGTCCTCCGGGACCGTGGCGTGCACCTGCTCATAACCCGACTCCTGGCCCTCCTTGAGAACCGAGTGCAACGCCACCCGCATCGGCGCTCCTCCTCCTTCTTCTTCCGCTGCTTCCGTTGCCGGGCGGCCACGGCGGCCGCCCGTCAACGATCCATGATGCAGCGCTCACCCCTTCTGTTCGACGCGCACCCAGTCCACGTCCGCCTGCACTCCCCCGGCCGCGATCCGGTCGACGCTGGACTGCGGCAGGCCCCAGTAGGGGGTGGTGACCTTGTTCCACCCGGCCGGGTACGCCCCGCCCAGGGCGAGGTTGAGGATCACGTACTGGTTGTGGCCGAAGACCCACTGGCCACGGGTGGACTCGAGCTTGTTGCGGCTCGTCTCCTGGACCACCCGGTCGTCGACGAGGAAGCGCATCCCGGTGGGTGTCCACTCCACCGCGTAGGTGTGCCACTGGTCGGCGCGGCCGCCGCCCGGGTAGGTCTGGCGGGCGCCGATGTTGCCGTCCGCCGAATAGCCGGGGCCGTGCAGGGCGGTGCTGGTCCAGTCGGCGTAGCCGATGTTCTCCATGATGTCGGTCTCGCCGGAGGAGGGCCAGGATACGGACGGATCGTCCACATCGCTGCCCAGCAGCCAGAACGCGGGCCAGTAGCCGTCGCCGACCGGCAGCTTCATGCGGGCGCTGACCCGCCCGTAGGTGAAGTCCAGCTTGGTGTGGGTGTCGATGCGTCCGGAGGTGAAGTCATAGGTGCCGCCGCCCGCCTGGGTGCAGCCCTTGCAGTACTTCGCCCTGAGGACGAGATTGCCGTTCTCGGTGCAGATGTTGTCGGAGGAGTCGACATACGCCTGCGACTCGCCATTGACCGACCCCATCTCCTGGCCGGTCCGCACCACACGCCACTTCGAGCGGTCGAGGGACGCGCCGGTGAAGTCGTCGAAGAACGTCGTCCGGTACGCCCCGGACTGTTCACCGGGGAGGGCCGGGTACGCGGCGGAGGCGCTTCCGCCGGTGCCCCAGACCTGGAACTCGTAGAGCGAGTAGCCGAATTGGGCGGTGGCCGGGGCCGGGTTGTAGAAGGAGCGGCGCTCCTTCCCCAGCATCCGCACATACCGGCCCGTGGCGGGCTGCGACAGCTTCACGGTGTCATGGCGGCCCACCGCGTCCGCGGGTGACTTCACATCCGCGCGGCGGGCGGCCACCTCGGCGGCGGAGGGCTGGTAGACCGTGCGCCACGTGCGGTTGTCGTCGGACACCTGCACCTGGTAATCGACGGCGTACGCCGCCTCCCAGTAGAGGTCGACGGTGTCGATCGTGGAGGTCGCGCCGAGGTCCACCGAGACCCAGCGGTTGGCGTTCCAGTCGCTGGACCAGCGGGTCTGGTCGTCCTTGAGGTTGGCGGGCCAGCCGCCGTCGGTGACGAAGGCGGGCGAGTTGCCCGCGTGCTGGTAGTAGTTGGAGGAGGCGGGGTGGTTCAGGGCGAGATTGGTACGGGTCGTGGACGCCGGGGCGGGCTCTCCGCCGTACACCTTGAACGAGTACAGCGAATAGCCGTGCGGCGTGCCGCGCTCGATACCACGCATCCGTACGTAGCGGCCGACGACGTCCTGCGGATGGGTGTGGGCGGTGACGGATCCTCCGGTACCGGCGTCCTCGGTGTAGAAGGGGGTCCAGTCGGTGCCGTTCCTCGACACCTCCAGGACGTACTTCTTGCCGTAGGCCGCCTCCCAGTCCAGGACGACCCGGTCGATCCGGATGGTGGCGCCGAGGTCGACGCGTATCCACGCGTTGTCGGTGAACGGGCTGGACCAGCGGGTCGACCCGTTGCCGTCGAAGGCCAGGCCCGGCGCGGTGCCGTCGTTCTCGCTGCCGGACGCGGTGACGGCGCCATGGTCGGCGGCGTACGCGGCCGCCGCCCGGTCGGTGTCCCACATCGCCTGGACGGCGGCCGTGGTGGAGTGCGAGGTGGGTGTGGCGACGGCCGGGCCCGTGGTCAGCACCGCCACCGTGGCCAGGGTGGCGAGGGCGCTCAGCAGAATGCGGGGGGTACGGGATGGCATGCGGCTCTCCTCGATGAGGTCGTGGGGGTGCACGTGTGGTGCCGAAGTGCCGTGGTTCCGTGGTTCCGAAGTGCCGATGTGCTTTCCGACGTGCCTGCGTGCCGTGGTGCCGTCTGTGCGGTGTGCGTCGGGTGGGGCCGGCGGATCTTTCCCCTCCTCGCCCCTTCCCGATACCAGGGGCTCCGCCCCTGGACCCCGAGCTCTGGGGCGGAGCCCCGGCCCGGAGCCTGGGGCAGAGCCCCGGACCGAGGCCTGGAGCAGAACCCGCGGACCGAGGCCTGAAGCAGAACCCCGGCCCGAGGCCTGGGACGGAGCCCCAGCCCAGGGCCTGAAGCCGAACCTCGGACCGGGGCCTGGAGCGGAGCCACGGACCGAGGCCTAGGGCAGAGCCCCGGACCAAGATCTGGAGCAGAACCCCAGTCCGCCGTCTCGGGCAGAACCCCGGACCGAGGCCTGGAGCAGAACCCCAGCCCGAGGCCTGAAGCGGAGCCACGGACCGAGGCCTAGGGCAGAGCCCCGGACCAAGATCTGGGGCGGAGCCACGGACCGAGGTCTCGGGCGGAGCCCCGGACCCAGGCCTCGGGCAGAGCCCCGGACCCAGGCCTCGGGCAGAGCCCCGGACCCAGGCCTCGGGCAGAGCCCCGGACCCAGGCCTC
>NZ_JBHYVB010000302.1:0-10474 GCF_042750115.1 Streptomyces sp. NPDC059455 | reverse complement strand
GGTTGTTGTTGTGTGTGGCGGGTGTTGGGGGGGGGGGGGGTTTGTGCCCCTCCCGCGTCGCGCGGCCGCGGCGGCGGGGGGGGGGGCGCCCCCCCGCCCGGGCCCCCGCGGCCGGGTGGCTATTTGATGCCCACCAGCATGGAGTAACCGTCCGTCAGTGGTTCGATCCGACTGCCGCTGAACCCCGTCTCCGCCAGCCAGGCCCGCCCGTCGGCGGCCGTGTACTCGAAGCCGGACCGGGTCTCGATGAGCATGTTCAGGCTGGCCAGCAGACCGAAGGTGTTCTCCTTGCGGTCGTCGTCGATGATGGCGTCGTAGACGAGGACCGCTCCCCCGTCCGGCAGCGCGTCGTACGCCTTCTTCAGCAGCAGCCGCTTCTCCTCCAGGCCCCAGCCGTGCAGGATCTGGCCCAGCACGATCACATCCGCGCCGGGCAGGTCATCGGTGAAGAAGTCGCCGCCGTGGAAGGTGAGCCGGTCCTCCAGGCCGAAGGACGCCACGTACTTCTCGAAGACCGGCCGCACCCGGGGGAGCTCGAAGACACCGCCGCTCATATGGGGGTGGCGCTGGGCCACCGCCACCGGGACGCAGCCCACCGCTCCCCCGACGTCCAGCACCGTCCGGTAGTCGGCCCAGGGAAACCGCTCGGCTATCACCATCGCCTTGCCCATGCTGAGCCCGGTCATTCCGTGCAGGAATCGCTCGAGCCCCTCCTGGTCGTGGTAGATGGCGTCGAACACGTCGCCGCCGTGCTTGTGCTCGTTCTGCGGTTTCCCGGTGTGCAGCGCCTCGGTGAGCGATCCCCAGAAGGGATACAGCCGGCTGTTGGCCATCTCCAGGATGCCGCCCGCATAGGTGGCCTTCCTACGGTCGAGAAAGGTGTCGGTGGACGGGCTGTTGCGGTACACGCCCTCGGACCGCTCCAGGAATCCGAGGGCCACCAGCGCGTCCAGGAAGTCGGCGGCGCCGCGCGGGTGCAGTCCGAGCGTCTCGGCCAGGTCAGCGCCGGTGCGGGGACCGTCGGCGAGCCGGGAGAAGAGATCCAGTTCCACCGCGGTGAGCAGCGCCTTCGACGCCATGAAGCCGAGCCCGACCGCAAGAATGGGCTCGGGGCTGATCTCGTGCCGCATAAGGCTCCCTCACTGTTACCGGATCTGCGCTCGCGCCGCACCCGACCGTATTCGGACCTCCTTACGCTACCGTCCCGTTGCCCCCTACACGGGTCGCCGCCGGACGGCCGCGACGGGAGCGACGGGCCCTTGACACCCCGCGTGACAGCGCTTTCTATTCGACGAATGACACCTGGACGACGATCCGTCAGACGCAGCCGACGGCCGCTCGGCCTTCTCGCGGCCGCCGCCCTCGGCGCGGCCACGCTGGTCGCGCACCCCGCCGCCGCACACACCGCACAGACCACGCGGACCGTCCCCGCGCCCAAGGGCACCACCTACTACGTCGACTCCCGCTCCGGGGACGACGGAGCGCCGGGCACCAGCGCCGCCAGCGCCTGGCGCGGCCTCGACCGCGTCGGCCGGACCACCTTCCGGGCCGGGGACCGGATCCTGCTGAAGGCCGGTGGCTCCTGGAAGGGCCAACTGTGGCCGAAGGGCTCGGGCGAGAGAAACCGTCCGATCGTCATCGGCGGCTATGGCACGGGGCCCAAGCCGCGCATCCGCGGGGAGGGCACCGTCGATGACGCGGTGCGGCTGTTCAACCAGGAGTACTGGGAGATCCGCGGTCTGGACGTCAGCAACGAGGCGCCCGCGACCGGGACTCCGGGCGGGAATCTGCGGGATCTGCGCGGTATCCATGTCTCGGGCGACAACGCGCGGCGGCTGGACCACTTCGTCATCGACGGCGTCGATGTCCATGATGTGACCGGTGAGGTCAACTGGATCGGCGGCGATGTCTCCGGCAACGCCCCGGGGGTTCGCTTCAAGACCGGATGGGACCGGTCGAAGCGCACCGGAGGCATCGTGTTCGACACGACCGTCCCCGACCTCACCGCACCGCCGTCCGCCGCGACCGTGCTCCACGACATCGAGGTGCGGAACTCCACGGTGCGCGACACCTCGTTCGCGGGCATCGTCGTCAAGCAGTACACCGGCGACGCGAAGGACGCGAACGGCGCCCCCGTCGCGGTGCCGACCGGCTGGGGCACCCGGACCTCACCCGATGACACCGTCTTCACTCCGCATACGGACATCACGATCCGGAACAACTTCATCTCCCAGGGCGGGACGCGCTACGGCTGCAACGCGATGTACCTGACCAATGTGCGCGGCGCTCTGGTCGACCACAATGTGGTGGACAAGGCGGGGACATCCGGCATCGAGGCGTACTACGCGGACGATGTGGTGATCCAGCGCAATGAGGTGTACCGGACGGAGCAGAAGGCCGGGGGCGCCGACTCCAACGGCATCGACGCCGACAAGGGCACCACGCGGATGCGGATCCAGTACAACTTCGTGCACGACAACGGCGATGGCGTTCTGCTGTGCCAGTTCTCCTTCGGCGATGTCGTGGTGCGGTACAACCTCCTCAGCGGGAATTCCCGGTATCCGCTCTATCTGCACTCCGACCGGGCCGCTTCGGCCGAGGTCTACAACAACACGGTGCACAACCCGGCGAGCCGGTATGTGGTCTACGGCTACGGCTCCTCCCTGAGCGCGCGCTACGACCTGCACGACAACGCCTTCTCCTCGGCGGTCGCCGGCGCGAGCCTGACCACCAGCCCGACCATCCGCTACGCCAACAACTTCTACGGCGGTGCCCCGCTGCCCGTTCCCGCCACCGACCCCACCGCGCGCACGGGCGATCCGCTGCTGGTGAACCCGAAGGTGTCCGGGCCGTACGGCACGGCCGACAGCGGACCGCGGCTGGGCACCGCGCTGGGCTTCGCCCCCCGGCCGGGCTCACCGCTGATGGGCAACGGCACCGTCATCCCGGACAACGGCGGCCGTGACTACCGTGGCGCCCCGCTCTACCGCGGCCGCCCCGATATCGGCGCCGTCGAGGGGCCGCCCGCCGGACGCGCTTGACCTTGTCGCAGCGGCAGGGTTTCTACTGGCCATATGCGCATCGGAGAAATCGCCGCGCTGGTCGGGGTCACATCCCGGACCGTGCGGCACTACCACCACATCGGTCTGCTGCCCGAGCCCCAGCGGCGCGCCAACGGATACCGGTTCTACACCCTCCGGGACGCCGTTCTGCTGGCCCGGATCCGGCGGCTGACCGAGCTCGGGCTCGCCCTGGACGAGGTGCGGGACGTCCTCGCGGACGACGCCGGGCGTGAGCTGGCCGAGGTGCTGGGCGAGCTTGACACCGATCTCGCCCGTCAGGAACACGAGATCCAGCAGCGCCGCAAGGTGCTGGCGGCGCTGCTGGACGGCCCGCTCACACCGGACGCGCCGCTCTCCCCCGCGCTCGTCGAGCTCCTGAAGGTGGCGCCCGCCACCTCCTCGCCGACCGCCGCCAAGGACCGCGAGCACCTGATGCTGCTCGAGGGGATCATCGGCGGGGACGCGGTGTACGCGGCGCTGCGTCCGCTGGCCGAGGACCGCGCCGTGCTCCCGCTGTACGAACGGCTGGACGAACTGGAGGGAGCCACGGCGGACGACCCCCGGATCGGGCCGCTGGCCGATGAGCTGTCCGCCGCCGTACCGAACGAGGTGCTGGCGGCCATCCCGGACGGCGGCCCGACGGCGACCGGCTTCGAGCAGGCGCTGCTGGACGACTACTCGCCCGCCCAGGCCGAGGTGGTGCGCCGGGTGATGGAACGGCTGACCGTCCGACGGGGCGGGACGGCGTCCTGAGCCGGCCGATCGCTCGGGCGGCGGGGTGGGCGAAGGCGTGGCGGAGACCCTGATCCCGCTGGTCGCGCGCCGGCTCCTCCCGCTCGATGCCGGGACAGAGGTGGCACCGGACCGTCAGCGGCGCCGCAGTGACGGGTCGAGCAGCGCGGGCGGAGTGTCGTGCTTCTCGTGCGCGGCGAGGTCGGTGCCGGGGGCCACGATCGCGTCGATCGCGTCGAGCACATCGGCGGAGAGCACGGTGTCGGCGGCGGCGAGCTGTGTGTGCAGATGGTCCAGTGTGCGGGGGCCGATGAGCGCGCTGGTCACGGCGGGATGCGCGGTCACGAATCCGAGCGCGAGCTGGATCATGGTCAGACCGGCCTCGTCGGCGACCTTGGCCAGCCGCTCGACCGCGTCGAGCCTGGCCCGGTTGGCGGGGATGGTGATATCGAAGCGCTCCGGCATCAACGCCGAGCGGCTGGTGGTGATGGACCGGCCCGCGCGGATGGCGCCCGACAGCCAGCCGGAGGCCAGCGGGCTCCACACCAGTACGCCGAGCCCGTACTCCTCGGTGACGGGCAGTACGTCGCGCTCGATTCCGCGCTGCAGGATCGAGTAGCTGGGCTGTTCGGTGACATAGCGGCTCAGGCGGTGCTCGCGGGCGGCCCACTGGGCCTGGACGACGCGGTAGGCGGGGAAGGTCGAGGAGCCGAAGTAGCGGATCTTCCCCGCGCGCCGCAGGTCGGTGAGCGCCGACAGCGTCTCCTCGTCGCTGGTGGCCGGGTCCCATCGGTGGATCTGGTAGAGATCGACGTGGTCGACGCCGAGCCGGCGCAGGCTGTTGTCCAGCTCGGTGACCAGCCAGCGGCGTGAGCCGCCCCGGTGGTTGGGCTCGTCCCCCATGGGCATGCCCGCCTTCGTGGCCAGCACGATGTCGTCGCGACGGCCGACGATGGCCTTGCCGACCATCTCCTCCGACTCACCGGCGCTGTACATGTCGGCGGTGTCGATGAGGTTGATCCCGGCCTCGAGAGCGGCGTCGACGAGGGCGGTGGCCTCGTCCTGGCTGGTGCGCCCGATCCCGCCGAAGTTCATCGCGCCGAGCGCGAGGGAGCTGACCTGCACACCGGTGCGGCCCAAGGTGCGGTACTGCATGACCGTGTTCCTCCACTGCGGGGAAGCGTGGTGGCATTGCGCGGCGGCAATGCGCGGTTTGGCTGCCGGGCCCCTGCTCTGGCATCATAGACAAACGGAACCTGGCTCCGGTAAAGATACGGAACGTTGTTCCGCTTGGCAAGCCCGGCAGTGGAGGGAGCCGCGCGGTGAGCGAAGGCGACAAGGGCGCGGGGCCCTCGGCCCGGTCCAAGCGAGCGGACGCCCGGCGCAATCAGGAGACCCTGCTCGACGCGGCGGCCTCGGCGTTCGTCACCTCGGGCGTGGAGGCGCCGGTGCGCGACATCGCGGCCAAGGCCGGTGTCGGGGTGGGCACGATCTACCGCCACTTCCCGACCCGGGCGGACCTGATCATCGCCGTCTACCGGCACCAGGTCGAGGCCTGTGCCGAGGCCGGTCCGGCCCTGCTGGCGAGCAGTGCGACACCGCATGCCGCACTGGGTCAGTGGATCAATCTCTTTGTCGACTTCCTGGTCACCAAGCACGGCCTCGCCGCCGTACTGCGGTCCGACAACACGAGCTTCGACACGCTGCACTCGTACTTCATCGACCGCCTCCTGCCCGTGTGCACCCAGCTGCTCGACGCGGCGACCGACGCCGGGGAGATCCGACCCGGTCTGAAGGCGTACGAGCTCATGCGCGGCGTCGGGAACCTCTGCATCGGCGCCGAGCACGACCCCGGCTATGACGCACGCCGACTGGTCGCACTCCTCATCGCGGGACTGCGCCAACCCCACTGACGGCGCCCGATTTCTGAGTACGTACCTGAGTATCCGGACGGATGCGGAGCCGACCGCATCCGCCCATTCTTGTCCGCATGAGTGAGACACCGGTCAAGCAGCAGAGCACGGCCGCGTTCTACGGTCAGGCGATCGCCTCCTTCGCCGTCGCCATGGCCGCCACCGCCATCGGCATCTTCCGGCTGAGCGCCGACGCCTGGGTGCGCGGCTTCCTCGCCATCTCCGTGCTCTACCTGGTGACCTCCGCCTTCACCCTGGCCAAGGTGATCCGGGACCGGCAGGAGGCCGGGCAGATCGTCAGCCGGGTCGATCAGGCGCGGGTGGAGAAACTGCTCGCGAACCACGATCCCTTCGAGAAGCTGTAGACCCGACCCGCGCCACCCGGCACTACTCGTCGATGACGAGCCCCTTGGCCTCCAGCACCGCCGCCAGCCGGCTGACCTCGATCACGCTCTTCCCCGCGCGGTAGGCGGCGATGTACGCGTCTTCCGCGTCCACGCGGGCCCGGGACTTGGCTATGACGTCCTTCAGGTCCTCGCGGCGCACCACGACGACGCCATCGGCGTCCGCGCGCACCACATCTCCCGGGCGGACGATCTCGCCGCCGATCAGGACGGGTTCGGCCATCGGGCCGACGGTCTCCTTGACCGTGCCCTTCCTGCTGACGCTGTACGAGAACACCGGGAAGCCCAGCTTCCGCAGCTCCTGTGTGTCGCGGGCGCCGGTGTCGGCGACGAGGCCAGCGAGGCCCTTGGCCACACACGCGTTGGCCAGCACATCGCCGAAGGAGCCCGCCTCGGCGTACTGACCCGCGGAGACCACGATGACATCGCCGGGGCGGGCGTGGGCGATGGCCACCTGGAGCATGATGTTGCGGCGGTGGCCCCGTACAGCATGGGCGCGGCGCTCGCGCTTCCCCTGCTCAGGAGCGTGCGCGAGCGCTACCCCGACATCCTGCTGCACATCAACGAGAACTTCGGCGGGGTCATCAGCGAAGCGCTCATGACCGGCCGGATGGACATGGCCTTCATCTACGGGGCCGGTCCGCTCCGGGGAGTGCAGTTCGAGCCGCTGCGCACCGGGGATCTGTTTCTGATCGCCGCCCCGGGCGCGGATATTCCGGGTGGGGACGGTGAGGTGGCGCTGAAGGAGCTGGTCGACGTCGGTCTGCTGCCGCCCAGCCGTATTCACACCATCCGCCAGGTGGTGGAGGCCGCGTTCCAGCAGGCGTCGCTCCAGCCCCGGGTGATCGGTGAGCTCGAATCGGTCCTGACCCTGGTCAGCGCCGTGGGCGCGGATCTCGGGGCGACGGTGCTGCCCTGGTCGGCGGCGCGCGCCATCCCCGCTGTGCGGAACCTGGAGGTACGGCGGATCGTCGAGCCGGCCATCCAGGTCAAGCTCTCCCTCTGCACCTCCGACCATCAGCCGCTGTCGGAGCCCGCCCATGCCGTGCACGAGCTGATCACCGACTTCGGCTAGCCCGCCCCGCGTTCACCCACCCGGGGGCGGTCCGCTGGTGCCCCGTACCGTCAGCTTGGGGTCCAGCACCGCCTCCCTCGGCTCCGACACGGTGTTCTCCAGTCGCTCCACGGCGAACCGCACCGCGTACTCGGCCATGAGCACCGCGTCCTGGCGGACCGTGGTCAGGCCGATCGGCATCAGATGGGAGAGGTGGCTGTCGTCGTAGCCCACGACCGACAGATCCCGCGGAACCTCGACACCCGCCTGCGCCAGGGTCATCAACAACCCCATCGCACAACGGTCGTTGCCCGCGAGGACCGCCGTCGGCAGGGGCCGGCCGTGGTCGCGTTCGTCCAGCAGCAGCCGGCCCGCGTCGATGCCCGACTGCTCGGTGTGCTCACCCGGGATCACCCGTAGCTCCGACTCCAGACCATGGCGGCGCATCGCGGCCCGGTAGGCGCGGCGGCGCTCGGCCGAACCCGGTCCACGGCCGCCGTCGATGTGCACGATCCCGCGGTGGCCCAGTTCCACGAGGTGCTCCATTGCCTGCCGTACGCCCTTGCCCTCGGCCGTGTGCACACTGTCGACGCGGGCGTGGGGCACCCGGCGGCCGACGGAGACGGCGACCGTGCGGTGTCCCAGTGCGTCGATGTCCACGGGCTGTGCGTCGGTGCCGAGCAGGATCACCGCCTCGCAGCGGTGGCCGAGCAGCGCCTCGACGGCCTTGGCCTCGCCCCGCCCCTGGGCGGTCGCGGAGAGCAGGACGTCGTAGCCGAGCCGCTCGGCCTCGGGGTAGATGCCCTCGACGAGGTCGGCGTGGAAGGGCTGACGCACGGTGAACATCACGCCGAGCGTGCGGCTGCGGCCACGGGCCAGTAGCCGAGCCGCGCTGTCGGGCCGGTAGCCGATCTCGTCGGCGACCCGCAGCACCCGGTCGCGGGTCCGCGGGCTCGCCCCCGGCTGATCGCGGAAGACGATCGAGACCAGTGCCCGGGACACGCCCGCCTTCTCGGCGACGTCCGCCATGGTGGGCCGCTGCCTGCCCGATGTTTCCACCTGTGACCACCCTCCGACGCGGCCCAACCTTACGGGCAGTCGTGAAATCCCCCGGCAACAAGCTATTGACATGACATTCGGACAGCGACCATCGTACTCGACTGGAGCGCGCTAGTAGAGCGCGCTAGTCAACCCCGTTCTCCCCGACCCACCGCCCCGAGGGCCCCGTCCTCCTCCCCCCTCCACAGAAGGACACTCCATGGCAACGGCGCCATCCCCTCTCCGCACCACCGCGGGCAACCTGTGCCTGGGCTCCGCCCCCGACTCCTGGGGCGTCTGGTTCCCCGAGGACGAGCACCAGGTGACGTACACCCGCTTCCTCGACGCGCGGTCCGCGGGTCTCCGGCGGCACCGCGTTCGGGGCACTGCACCGCCCCGACGCCTGGGACCAGATGCTCGCCCACGTGCGCGAGGTGTACCGCGGGACTGGAAGGGCCGGTTCGGCGATGCCTTCGACACCGAGTTCCGCGAGTGGATCGCCTCGGTCGCGGCGGACGCCGAACCCACCGGCCCGTCGTCCTGGGACGGCTACGCCGCCACCGTCATCACCGACGCCGCCGTCCAGTCCCTGGAGGCGGGCGGCCAGATCATCACCGTCGACATCAAGCCCCGACCCGCGTTCTACGGAGCCGCCTCGTGAAGATCGCACTCGACCCCTATATGCTCCGCGCGCTGCCGCTCGACGAGATGGTGCGCACGGTCGCCGAACTCGGCTACGAATACATCGAGTTGTCCCCGCGCGACGACTTCATGCCGTTCTTCCGCCACCCGCGGGCGGACGACGCGCGCGTCGCGGAGCTGAAGCGGGCCCTGCGCACGCACGGTGTCCAGCTCTCCTCCGTGCTGCCGCTGTACAAGTGGTCCTCACCCGATGAGACCGAGCGGCAGACCGCGGTCCGCTACTGGAAGCGGATGATCGAGATCACCGCCGACCTCGAATGCCCGCTGATGAACTCGGAGTTCAACGGCCGCCCCGAGCGCGCCGCCGAGAGCGAGGCCGCCTTCTGGCGCTCACTGGAGGAGCTGCTGCCGCTCTTCGAACGCGAGGGCATCGCCCTCAACCTCGAGGCCCACCCGGACGACTTCTGCGAGGAGAACACCCCCGCGGTCGACCTGGTCCGCGCCATCAACAAGCCCTGGGTGAACTACCTCTACTGCGCTCCGCACACCTTCCACCTCTCCGGCGCCGAGCCGACGGCGGACATCGCGGCGATGATGGCTTACGCGGGCGACAAGCTCCAGCATGTGCATATCGCGGACTCCTTCAACCACAAGGGTTCCTCCGGGCTGCGTTACATCCTCAACCCGCCCGGCACCCCCGCCCGCATCCATCAGCACCTGGACATCGGCCAGGGCGAGGTCGACTGGGACACCTTCTTCGGCACCCTCCGCGAGCAGAACTTCGACGGTGTCGCCACCTCCTGCGTCTTCGCCTGGGAGGAACGGGCCAGGGAGTCCTCCGCCTTCATGCTGAACCGCATCCGCAAGGAACTCGCGGCGTAAGTCACGGCGGCCGGGCGCAAGAATCCCGTCAAAGGTGGTGAGGGCGGCGTATGAGGAGCGTCAGGGTGCGTTCCACCCGCCCTGTGCCCGGCCTAGCGTGCCCGTATGGAACGGGTGATGGGCCCCGTCCGGACGCCCCGCCGACGGGGTGCGGACGCGCGGTGGGCGGTGTGGCTCGCGCTGGCGTTCGCCGGGGTGACGACGGTGCTCGACTGGGCCTCGGGCGGGCTCACCGTGGCACGGGCCGATCTGTGGGCCCTGCTCGCGGTGGCGGTGTTCACGGTGCTGCGGCCACCGCGGGTGACGGCGGGCGGTGGCTGGCTGACGGTACGGGGCCTCGTACGCGTCCGCCGGGTGCGCATCGACGCCCTGGTCGGGGTGTGGCGGGACGGCCGGATCGCCACTCGTCTGCTTCTGTGGGACGTCCACGGCCACCGGGTGACGCTCGACCTGGGCGTCCTGGTCGCGGATCCGCTGCTGTGGCACGAGCTGGACACCGGTGCCCGGCGCTCCCTCGAGGCGGGTACGTTGCGGCACGGCACGGAGGTCCTGCGGCTGCTGGGCCGGAATCTGGATGACACGGCCACCCGGGGGATCCTCGGCGCCTCCGGCCTGGGATAGACGGGCGGGTCAGCCGCGCAGCGCCCGCAGATGGGCGCTGCGGACGTCCGCGGTCTGACCCGGCCCCACCAGGCACAGGCCCGACCGGGCCCGCCGCGGGGCGGGGGTGCCGAGGGCGCATGCCCC
>NZ_JBHYVB010000301.1:9803-10549 GCF_042750115.1 Streptomyces sp. NPDC059455 | reverse complement strand
CGGGCAGGACCCGCGATCGGGCGGCGCCCGGACCCCGGCTCGGGCACTCGGGCCAGGCTCCGGTTCGGGCAGTACCCGGGTTCGGGCTGTGCCCGGACCCCAGCCCGAGGTTTTCCGCCCCGGGCTCCGGTTCAGGGGCTCGGCCTCGGGTCCCTGGGGCTCGGCGGCTGCGCCTTGGCCCCGGCCTCGCGGTTCCACCCTGGGCCCCGCTTAGGCGCTCTGACTCGAGACCCGAGACCCGAGACCCGATGCCGAGGCTCCGCCCCTGCCTGGCGCCCAGCCCCGGCGCCCAGCATGTGGACTCCACTCCCCAGCTGGCCCAGAGGCTCCGCCTCGGGCCCCGGCTCAGGTTTTCCGCCCGAGGGCCGGTTCGGGTTCTCCGGCCCGGGGCCCCGGTTCGGGTTCTCCGCCCCGGGCCCCGGCTCAGGGTTCCACCCAGGGGCCCGGTTCAAGGTTCCACCACAGAGCCCCGGCCCCGGCCTCCGCCCCGGTTCCTGGGGCTCGGAGGCTCGGTTCCCCTGTCCCGCCCCCTGCTTCGCCGTCCCGGCGGTTTGTGGGGCGCGTAGCGTCCGGACCGAGGTGCGTTGTCGAGTGCGGAATGGATGCCTACAAACCGGGTGATACGTGTTGGGCCCTCGCAAACCGTTATAGTGGGGGGGATTGGCCCCGGCCGCGGGGGGGGGGGGCGGTCGGCGAGGCCGGAGTTGTTGGTTAGGGGTTTTGGGGGTTCCCCGAGATTATCCGGG
>NZ_JBHYVB010000301.1:5116-9793 GCF_042750115.1 Streptomyces sp. NPDC059455 | reverse complement strand
GTATGAACATCTCCTTCTTGGGCAACTGGCGCAAGCGACGAGGGCCCGCGGCGGGGGCGGGGCGGGTGGGTGCGCCGGTGGAGGGCCCCCACCGCGACGCCCACCTCGCCAACCCAATCGAACACACTCCCGCGCGCGCCCCGCCCCCCCCGACGGCGGGGCGGGTCTGTCGCGTTCGCTCAGGCGGATGTTGAGGTTCGGAGGATGTCGGGTTCCAGGTAGATGACCCGGGCGATCGGGACTGCCTCGCGGATGCGGGCCTCCGCGGCGTCGATCGCGCGGGCGATCTCTACCGCTGTGTCGTCGTGCTGGACCGCGATCTTGGCGGCGACCAGCAGTTCCTCGGGGCCGAGGTGGAGGGTACGCATGTGGATCACGCTGGTGACGGTCTCGCCGTCCACGACGGCTTCGCGGATCTTGGCGACCTCCGTGGCGTCGGCCGCCTCGCCCAGCAGCAGCGACTTGGTCTCGGCCGCGAGCACGAGGGCGATCACCACCAGCAGGATGCCGATGCAGAGGGTGCCGATGCCGTCCCAGACGCCGTCGCCGGTCAGCATGGTGAGGCCGACGCCGCCGAGCGCGAGGACCAGGCCGACGAGGGCGCCGAAGTCCTCCAGGAGGACGACGGGGAGCTCGGGGGCCTTGGCGCGGCGGACGAACTGGGACCAGCTCTGCTTGCCGCGGATCTCGTTGGACTCCTTTATGGCCGTACGGAAGGAGAAGCCCTCGGCGATGATCGCGAAGACGAGCACTCCGACCGGCCAGTACCAGTGCTCCAGCTCATGGGGATGCTGGATCTTCTCGTAGCCCTCGTACAGCGCGAAGACGCCACCGATGGTGAACAGCACGATGGAGACGAGGAAGCCGTAGATGTAGCGCTCGCGGCCGTAGCCGAAGGGGTGCTCGGGGGTGGCCTCGCGCTTGGCCTTCTTCCCGCCGAGGAGCAGCAGCCCCTGGTTGCCCGAGTCGGCGATCGAGTGCACGCCTTCGGCGAGCATCGACGACGAGCCGCTGAAGGCGAACGCCACGAACTTGGCTGCGGCGATGGCCAGGTTCGCGCCCAGCGCGGCAACAATCGCCTTGGTTCCGCCTGATGCACTCATATGTGCCGAATTTCCCTTCCACTTACATGGCAGCTCACGGAGGCTTTGCCAGTGCTTTACCGCCTCACGGCGGGCCATTGTTCCAGCCCCTCGAGCGGGCCGTACCTCAGGCGGTCACTGTGGCCCTGAACACAGTGCCATCGCCGCTCAGGGCGGCCTCCTCGCCGGCCGGTACGAAGGCCGACTCCCCGCGCTTCAGCGGGAGTTCGCCGTCCGCGCCACGCAGGGAGACCTCACCCGAGGCGCAGAGCAGGATCTGCGGGCCGGTCGCCGGCAGCGGACGGGGAGCGGCGCCGTCGGCCAGGACGTGGCGGGAGAGCCGGAACTCGTCGATCGGGGTGGTGTAGAGCTCCTCGCCGGAGGGGTCCGCTTCGGGCCGCAGCACGGCGGGGGCGGCGCTCTCGAAGCGGACGACGCGCAGCAGCTCGGGGACGTCCACGTGCTTGGGCGTCAGCCCGCAGCGCAGCACATTGTCGGAGTTGGCCATGATCTCGACGCCCAGGCCGTCGAGATAGGCGTGCGGTACGCCGGCGCCGAGGTAGAGGGCCTCGCCGGGCTGGAGGGTCACGAAGTTGAGCAGCATCGCGGCGATCGCGCCGGGGTCGCCCGGGTAGTGCCGGGCGATGGAGGCGTACGCCGCGTACGCCGGGGCGTGCGGTCCGTCCTGCGCGCCGAGCCGCTCGGCGGCGGCAGTCGCCTGCCTTACGGTCTCCGTCATCGCCTCCGGGTCGGCCGTGAGGACGGCGGTCAGCACCTCGCGCAGGGCGTGCGACTCCGGGTGGGCGTGCAGGATGTCGACGTACGGCTTGAGCGAGTCGACCTCGAGGGCGGCCAGCAGCTCGGCCGCCTCGTTCGGGTCGCGGAAGCCGCACAGCCCGTTGAACGGCGTGAGCGCGCATATCAGCTCGGGCTTGTGGTTGGCGTCCTTGTAGTTGCGGTGCGGGGCGTCGGCCGGGACACCGCGCTCCTCCTCGTCCGTGAAGCCCTCCTTTGCCTGCGCGAGGTCCGGGTGAACCTGGAGCGACAGCGGCGAGGCGGCGGCCAGCACCTTCAGCAGGAACGGCAGCCGGGGCCCGAAGAGCCCTACGGCGGCCGAGCCGAGCTCGCCCTCGGGGTCCGCGGCGATCACCTCGGACAGCGCGACGGAGCCCGCGCCCCGGTCGACCCGGGACGGCGCCCCGGGGTGCGCACCCATCCACATCTCGGCCTGCGGCTCCCCGGTCGGCCGGACGCCCAGCAGCTCCGGGATGGCGGTGGTGGAGCCCCAGGCGTAGGGGCGCACGGTGTTGACGAGGCGGTCCATGCGGTGCGGTTCCTGACTGTGCAGTGAGGGACGTGGGGCAGGTGGTGCGTGCCTTACGGCCTTCAGTACGGCCTTACGGTCGCGCTCAAGGTCTCTGACGGCCTCAAGTTCTATCCGGCGAAGCGAGCGCGAGGTAAACGGCGGCGAAATCCGTGATGGCGAGAAGTTCCGCGGCGCTCTCCAGGGGGGTGCCCTCGGCCGGTTCCAGCTCGCTGAACGCGGTCTCGTGCGCCAGCGCGAGCTCCCGGGCGGTCGGCACGGCCGAGACGGGGCCCACCGGCTCGTCGTGGAGCAGCACGATCCGGGCGCGGAGCGCCTCGGGCTCCTCCACCCGGTCGCGGAAGAAGTCGTCCGGGTCGGCGCCGCCCGCGAACGCCCCGGTCAGCAGCGCACCATGCGCGGCGAGCGCCCCGGGGAGCTCGGCGACGAGCGCGGGGCGCCCGGCGAGCGCCGCGAGCAGCCCCGAGAAGCGCCGTCCGGTCGCGGCGGCGACCGGGCCCTCGGTCCACAGCAGCGGAAGCGCCCCGGCGAGCTCCGCCGCGAGCGTCTTGGCGGGGTTGGTGTAGGTGGCGATGGCCGGGCCACAGCGCTCGGCGACCTGGTCGAGCCGGTCGGCCACCTGCTGCAGCGCCGTGGGCGGCGCGGACACCAGGCCGATCCGGTCGACCAGCATGAGCAGCGGGGTGAGCAGGGCCCACAGCGTGCCGGGCAGCGCGGGACCGGTCATCTCGTCGGGGGCGGTGCCGGGCGGCTCGACGGGCTGCGGGACGGATGGCGTCCCGTACGGGGCGGGGGCGTCGCCCAGGGCGCCCTCGGCGAGGGCGGTGTCCTCGGTGCCGGGCGCGCCGGGCGCGTGCGGGTCCGCGCGGTACGGGTCGGTGCCGTACCCGCCGGTGGCGTACGGGGCCGAGCCGTTCGGCGCCGTGGCCAGCGGCACCATCAGGCCGCGGGCCTGCGCGACCGCGTCTGCCAGCGGGGACTGGCCCGGGGCGACGGAGACGATGGCGCAGCCACGGCGGTACGCCTGCTCGACCAGACGCGGAAGGCCCGGTTCCGTGCCGTCCGGGGTCGCGATGACCAGCAGGTCCAGCGGGCCCGCCCAGCCGGGCAGCGTCCAGCGCAGCGCGCCCGGCGCGGGGGCCACGCCGGTGGGCGCGATCAGGCTGACCGGGCAGTTGCCTCCGCTGAGCGCGCCGAGGAGGTCGGCGGTGCAGCTTCCGGCCGCCCCCGGGCCCGCGACCATGACGGCGCGCGGGCGCCCGTCCGGCTTGAGGTCGCCTATCCCGGCCTCGGCGGCGTGCCGGGCGGCGGTACGGACGCGGGCGCCGGCCTCGGCGGCCCCGCGCAGCAGCCCGCGGGTATCCGCGCGGGCGAGGGCCTCTGGGGCGTCGAGGAGGGATTCGTCGAGCATCGTGCTTCGGCCTCCGATCGCCGTGGCGGGCGGTACGCGTGGGATCGCGCGGGGCTTACGCGTGGGACCGCGCGGGGCTGGGTCCCCGGCGGGCCGGCGGGTCAGGCCGGGCGGCGCGCCTCGTCGACGAGCAGCACGGGGATGCCGTCCCGCACGGGGTACGCGAGACCGCACCCCTCGCCCGTGCACACCAGCTCGAGGGTCTCCGGGGACTGCTCCTCGCGCAGCGGGGCGTGGCACGCCGGGCAGGCGAGGATCTCCAGAAGACCGGCTTCGAGCGGCATGGGGTCGTCCCTTCGGGTATGGGTCCAGCCGGACATCGGTCCGGCGAGGTCAGCGTACCGCCGGGCGGGCCCGGGGCGCCGCCGGTGTACACCGGAGCCCCGGGGACTGCCCCCGGGGCTCCGAGAACGCCGTGCGGCCCGCGCGCGGGCCTCCGTACAGGCCCTACAGGCCCGCAGGCCTCCGCAAGGGCGCGGATCTCCGCAGGGCGCGCACGGCTTCGGAGCCGCGCGCTGACGACCGTAACTCCGCGGAGGCGCCGCGAACCTCCTGCGGGCCCGTAGGGGCGCGGACGGCCGCAGAGGCCGCGCACAGACGGCGGTAGGGACTGCGAGCCTCCGTAAGGGCGTGCGGACCTTCGGTACGGCGCCGCGAGCCCTTCCCCTCGATAGCCGCGGGCCCTCCCCCTCGGCAGAGCGCCGGGGCCTCGTAAGGACGCCACGGGCCTCCATGAGCACGGACAGCCGTGAGGACCCGCGGGCCTCCCGACGGACCCGTGGGGCGGCCCCGGGGTGCGGGGCGGGCGGGGGCCGGCCGCCGCGGGATCGGTGGGGGGCGGGGGGGGGGGTCGGCCGGTG
>NZ_JBHYVB010000301.1:0-5108 GCF_042750115.1 Streptomyces sp. NPDC059455 | reverse complement strand
ACCCCCCCCCCCCCGGGCGCGGCCCCGCCCCCCCCCCCCCGCCCCCCCCCCCCCCCGCCCCCCCCCCCCCCCGCGCCCCCCCCCCCGCCCCCCCGCCCCCCCCGCGGGGGGGGCCCCCCCGGCCGCGCGCCGACGACCGTAAGGGCTAGGCGCGGACGATGGAGAGGACCTCGTCGCGGACCTCGGCCACCGTCTCCTGGTCCCGGGCCTCGACGTTCAGGCGGAGGAGCGGCTCGGTGTTGGAGGGGCGGAGGTTGAACCACCAGTTGGGGGTGGTGACCGTAAGGCCGTCGAGTTCGTCGAGTTCGGCGCCCTCGCGGCGCTCGTACGCCGCCTTGACGGCCTCCATGCGCCCGGCCTGGTCGTCGACGGTGCTGTTGATCTCGCCGGAGGCCGCGTACCGGTCGTACTGGGCGACCAGGTCCGACAGCGGGCCCTCCTGGCCGCCGAGTGCGGCCAGGACGTGGAGAGCGGCCAGCATGCCTGTGTCGGCGTTCCAGAAGTCGCGGAAGTAGTAGTGCGCGGAGTGCTCGCCGCCGAAGATCGCGCCGGAGCGGGCCATCTCGGCCTTGATGAAGGAGTGGCCCACGCGGGTGCGGACGGGGGTGCCGCCTTTCTCCTTGACGACCTCGGGGACCGACCAGGAGGTGATGCAGTTGTGGATGACCGTTCCGCCCGGGTGCTTGGCCAGCTCGCGGGAGGCGACCAGCGCGGTGATGGCGGAGGGGGACACCGGCTCGCCGCGCCCGTCCACGACGAAGCAGCGGTCGGCGTCGCCGTCGAAGGCGAGCCCGATGTCGGCGCCGGTCTCCCGGACCCGGGCCTGCAGATCGACGATGTTCTTGGGGTCGAGGGGGTTGGCCTCGTGGTTGGGGAAGGTGCCGTCCAGCTCGAAGAAGAGGGCGTCGAGCTCGAGCGGGAGCCCCTCGAAGACGGTCGGGACGGTGTGGCCGCCCATGCCGTTGCCCGCGTCCACGACGACCTTCAGCGGCCGGATGGCGGTCAGGTCCACCAGTGAGCGCAGATGGGCGGCGTAGTCGTCGAGGACGTCCTGCTGGGTGATGGTGCCGGCCTCGGCGGCGGGCTCGGGCGCGCCGCTGTCCGCCCATCCCTCCACCAGGGCGCGGATCTCGGCGAGCCCGCTGTCCTGGCCGATGGGGGCGGCGCCCGCGCGGCACATCTTGATGCCGTTGTACCGCGCGGGGTTGTGGCTGGCGGTGAACATCGCGCCGGGCAGGTTGAGATATCCGCTCGCGAAGTAGAGCTGATCGGTCGAGCACAGTCCGATCTCGGTCACATCCACCCCGAGCGAGGCGGCGCCGCGCGCGAAGGCCCGCGCCAGACCGGGCGAGGACGGGCGCATGTCATGGCCGACGACGATCGCGTCCGCGTCGGTCACCCGGGCGAAGGCGGCGCCGAAGAGTTCGGCGAGCGACTCGTCCCACTGGTCCGGGACCACACCGCGCACGTCGTAAGCCTTCACGATCTGCGACAAGTCGGGCACAGCCAACCCCTTCTGGAGGTCCTGGTGGAGATGTCTCTGCGGACGCCTCTGCGTACGTCCCTGCGGACGTCTCTGCATACGTCCCTGTGGACCTCAAAACCTACCCGCAGGACCTGGGCCGGAACTGTGAGCCCCGTCGCGCGGCGTGCTGTCGGCCAACTTGCGCGGCCTGCCACGGGGCCATCCCCGGCCCGGGTCACGGCAGCATCCAGCCCAGCAGGAACGACGACTGCGCGACGACGATCAGGCACATCACCAGCAGCAGCGCGAGGCTCCACGGCAGCACCTTACGGAGCAGATCGCCCTCGCGCCCCTTCAGACCGACCGCCGCACACGCGATGGTGAGGTTCTGCGGGGAGATCATCTTGCCGAGCACCCCGCCCGAGCTGTTGGCGGCGGCCAGCAGGTCCGGGGACAGCCCGGACTCACGGGCGGCGGTCACCTGGAGGGCGCCGAAGAGGGCGTTCGCGGAGGTGTCCGAGCCGGAGACGGCGACGCCGAACCAGCCGAGCACCGGGGAGAGGAAGGCCAGTCCGGCCCCGGCGGCCGCGACGAAGTGACCGATGGTGGCGGCCTGCCCGGAGAGATTCATGACATAGGCGAGCGCGAGCACCGAGGTGACCGTAAGGATCGCATGACGCAGTTCGCGCACCGTGGCGGCCCACTCCCGCAGGGCGTCGCCCGCGGGCACCTTAAGGACGGCGGCAGTGGCCACTCCGGCCACCAGCACCAGGGTGCCGCCGGTGGCGATCAGCGGCATCGAGAAGACATTGGCGCCCACCGCCTTTCCGCCGGGGTCGGCGACGTCCAGGAAGGGCCAGTCGAAGGTGCGGGTGGCCTTGGCCAGGAGGTCCTTGACCGGGCCGATCTGGGCGATGGAGAAGATCGCGACGATGAGCGCGTACGGGGCGTAGGCGCGTACCACCTCCCGGCGCGGGTCCTCGCGGTCCAGGTCGTCGCTGCGTACGCCGGTGAGCACGGCGGCGCGCACCGGCTCCTCGGCCGGGCGACGGGCGGCGGGCACGGCCATCAGCACGGCCGCGCCGACCAGCGCCGCCGCGATGTCGGCGAGTTGGACGGAGAGGTAGTTGGAGACGGTGAACTGGGCGATGGCGAAGGCGACCCCACAGGCGAGCGCGGGCGCCCAGGTCTCGCGCAGCCCGCGCCGCCCGTCGACGAGCGCGACCAGCAGCAGCGGTACGACGAGGGCGAGCAGCGGGGTCTGCCGGCCCACTACGGAGGCCACGGAGTCCAGCGGCAGCCCGGTGACCTGAGCGAGCGTCACCACCGGGGTGGCCATGGCACCGAAGGCGACCGGCGCGGTATTGGCGACGAGCGCGACGACGGCGGCGCGCACCGGGTCGAAGCCGAGCGCCACGAGCATGACCGAGCAGATCGCCACCGGTGCGCCGAACCCGGCGAGGGCCTCCAGGAGCGCACCGAAGCAGAAGGCGATGACGAGGGCCTGGATGCGGGGGTCGTCCGAGAGCCTGCCGAAGGAGCGGCGCAGCACGTCGAAATGGTCGGTACGGACGGTCATCCGGTACACCCACAGGGCGTTGACGACGATCCACAGGATGGGGAAGAGGCCGAAGAGCACCCCTTGGGCGGCGCTGGAGACGGCCTGGCCGACAGGCATCCCGTACGGGAGGCAGGCGACGAGGGCGGCGACAACGAGCCCTATGGGGCCCGCGTAGTGGGCGCGCATCCGCACCCCGCCGAGCAGGACGAGGACGGTGACGAGGGGAAGGGCGGCGACGAGGGCGGACAGGGAGAGTGAATCGGCGACGGGGTCCAACTGCTGCACGAACACACGGGCCTCCCGGCATGGGCCATCCCTGGAAGGTCACATCCGAGATGCGGAAACGGAGGACCCTGGGGTGCAGGCATGGTCGTGTCCGCGCCAAGTCACAGTCAATGCTCCGTCAGCAAGTGATCCCGCGGAACGCCGCGGAACGCGGGAAGACCGCGGAGAAAGCGGGTCAGGGTACGCACGAAGGTCGCGGGAGACCGCGGGAAGGGTCATGGAAGATCGCGGAAGACCGCGGGAAGATCGCGGAAGACCGCGGGAAGGTCGCGGGAAGGTCGCAGGAGACCGCGGAAAAGATCGCGGGAAGGTCGCGAGCGATCGCGGGAAAGGCTGAGGAAGGTCGCGGGAAGGTCGCGGGAGATCGCCGGAGCGAAAGCCGATCAGGGCTCGGGCGACCGCAGGACCCGCAGATGGCCGCGGCGCGCGACCTCACGCGGATCGCCTTCCCGGCCGCCGTGTCCGCCCCCGGATCCCCCGGAACCGGCCGCCGCCCCCGCCGCGCGCTCAGGCGGGCGGGCGGCCTCGCGGACCGCGTTGGCCAGCGCCTCCAGATCGTCACCGCTGGGCCGGGGCGGACCGCTGTCGACGGCGAGCCGGACGACCTCCCAGCCGCGCGGGGCGGTCAGCCGCTCGGAGTGCTCCGAGCACAGGTCGTAGCAGTGGGGCTCGGCGTAGGTGGCGAGTGGCCCGAGGACGGCGGTCGAATCCGCATAGACGTACGTCAGCGTCGCGACGGCGGGGCGGCCGCAGGCGGTGCGCGAACAGCGACGTACAGGGCTCACGACGTTGGACGGTACCGCACTCTTGAGCGGGCCGCGACGACTCTCCACCAGCTCACTCCGCCGTGTCGTCCCGGTTCGCACCGTGCACCCGAAACGTGAACTTACTGGCTGACCAGCGTGGACCACCGACGCGACCGGAACCGCCGACAACGAATCCGGTCAGCACTCGAACCGAGAGGGATCATCCTGGGCCAGGGAAGCGACTCAAGAGACGTCCGTTTTTGGACCCAAGCATGGCTGGAATGTTCATTTGGCGACATCCGGCACGGCTGTCCGGTAAGCGCATGAGGGTGGGTCGACGACGGCTACCCTCGGAGTGATGACCAGCCCCGTACACCCCCACCAGTCCGAGCCGCGTCCCCGTCGTCGCGATCGCCACGGACGAGGTATGCGCGGCCCCATCGCGCCTCCCCAGGTGCCGCTCTCGGTCAGCCGCGCGGAGTCCTTCGTCGATCTTGTGCAGGACTCGGCGGAGCGGCTGGAGAGACGCTGGCCACAGCTGTCCGGGGTCGACTTCACGGTGCTCGAGGTGCCCACGTCGGGGCTCGGCGGCCCGGGGTCGGGCGGTGGCCCGGACGGGCACGGCGGGGCGGACGGCTGGGACGGCGAGTCCGTGCCACTCGGGCGCTTCATCGCGGCCCGCGGGGACGCGCCGGACCGGATCGTGATCTACCGCCGCCCGGTCGAGATCCGGGCGAAGAACCGGGACGAGCGGGCGCTGCTGGTGCACGAGGTCGTGGTCGAGCAGGTGGCGGAGCTGCTGGGGCTGGCGCCGGAGTCCGTGGATCCGCGGTACGGGCAGGACTAGGCCGCGGTACGGGCAGGACTAGGCCGCGGTACGGGCGGGAGTAGGCCGCGGTACGGGCAGGACTAGGCCACGGTACGGGCGGGGGCGGCGGGCACGCCGTACGGCAGGACCTGGAGGCGTTCGGCGGATCTTGACGCCTGCGGCGGGCTGTTGGGCCGCCCCCCCCCCCCCCCCAAAAGGGGGGGCGCCCACCACCCCCCGGGG
>NZ_JBHYVB010000300.1:0-10585 GCF_042750115.1 Streptomyces sp. NPDC059455 | reverse complement strand
ACGCCGGCCCGGCAGGCTCCGCGCGGACAAGGCGTACCACTCCACCGAGCGCCTGACGTGGCTACGCAACCGTGGCATCGTCCCACGTATAGCCCTGAAGAGTGTCTTTATTTGCTGTACGCGGGTTGACCTGGGGCTCTGCGTCCGTCCAAGGATGGGCACGCTGGGTGCTTCCGGTTCCTCATCCGTCGTGACCGGGACAATAAGTTCACCGGCCGCATTCGACGCCGTCTTCGCCGGCAACGGCACAGCGGCCATCCCGACCCCGCCGTAAATCCCGCAGTCCACCCCACTCGCCAAACGATGGATACGTACAGCCCACACCGAATGCGCCCGACCGAATCCATCGAGGACTCGGTGTGAGGCGTTGTGCCCCCGAGGTGGCCACCGATCTGCTTGCTCAAGTACGAGAGCATCGCGCGCAGCAGGGGCGGAGCGGTACAGGGGAGGACGGCGAGGTGTCGGCAGACGGCGTGCCACTGGTGCGGGGGCGGGACATGCCTGGCTCACACGGTCGCACTGGTCGCAAGGTGTGGTGGAGCGCCCGGCGGCCGTCGGAGGTGTCAGCGCGGTGCGGACGTCACAGGTCGGCGGCGTCCATCACGTCGCCCAGGTCGACGAACTTGAAGCCGGTCGCCGTGCGGGTGCCGCCCTCGCCATCGGGGACCTCGGGGGTCTCGTGGCCGTCTTGGACGACCAGCATGCCGTTCGGGTAGCGGCTGCCCAGCGGGGCGTTCAGGACGGCGGCGCCGTCGCACTCCTCCGACCCGTCGAGGGTCGCGGAGGCCGCGCCGACGCGGAAGCCGCCCTCGTACTCGTTGTCCTCGCTCACCTCACGGTCGTACAGGGCGAAGGTGTTGTCGCCCTGGCTGGAGGCGAAGAGGTAGCCGTCGCCGTCGGACTCCTGGAACAGGGTCAGACCCTCGACGTCCGCTGTCAGCCACTCGCCGCCGAAACCGGGGTCGGCGCCGGCCGTGCACTCCTCGGTGGTCTCGTCGTAGACGCCGGGGACGCCGTACTCACGGACCTTCTCCACCAGAACCGGTTTGTCGGTCAGGTCGGCGCGCAGCCGCCAGATACCGACGTCCTCCTGGCCTGCGTAGAGGGTGCCGGTGGCGGGGTCCACCGCCATGCCCTCGACCTGGGGGAGCTCACCCGGCTCGGCGCAGGGGGACCAGGTGGCGCCGTCGGGCAGACGGAATGACGCCGGAAGGTCGAGGGTGCGGACCTTGCGGTAGTCGACGGTGCCCCGCGCGGTCGGGGTCAGTTCGACGAGGGCGAGCCGGGTCCGCTCGCGCTGGCTGACCAAGGCGTAGGAGCGGCCGGTGGCCTTGTCCTGCCAGGTGGCGAGGCCGTACGCGGTGCGCTGGTCGTTGATCTCGGCTTGGTCGGCGGAGAAGACCGGGACGGCGGCCGGGTCGGTTATGTCGGTCAGTGGGGCGCCCGGCTTGGACGGGTCGATGCGGTAGATCCGCAGCCGGTCGTTGCCCCGGTCGCTGACCACGGCCACGTCGGCCCGGCCGGTGGGGGTTTTCAGACCGGTGACGAGGTCGACGTTGTTGAACCGGCCCGGGGCGTCGTCCTGGGCCGGCGGACGCGGCGCGGGCAGTGACTGCACCAGGCGGGCGTCCAGGCCGTACACGCGCAGGCCGCCTTCCTTGGCGGTCGCGATGACGAGGCTGCGGTCGGGGTCGGCCGCGTTGCGCCAGATCGCGGGGTCGTCCGCGTCGGAGTTGCCGCCCGCCTCGTCGTCGTAGAGGGCGGGGGTCTCGCTGGTCGGGGTGACCGTCGGCAAGCCCTCATCGTTGGCCCGAGCCCGGGTGGCGGTCAGGAGGGCGAGCAGGACCGCACCCAAAGCGAGGGCGGCGGCCGTACGCGGAGTGCGATGCGTTCTCACCAGCGCTTCCTTGGTCGGTGCCGAGGACATGCCGATCTTGCGTGGAGAACTCGGCCTGGAGGGAACCGTGACCTGAACACTTGCCACAAAAGAGACGGCCCGATACCAACTACCGTTCAGCACTGTACAGTACGGCCGCCGCGTGGTGTCGTATGGGAGCGCTGTCGGAGACTGCGGACGACCCGCTCCAGACCTGGACCGCACCGCACCAGCGTCCGGAAGGCAGCGCTCGTCGGCCACCACTGTGGCGCTGCCGACGGATGCCTTCACCGGTCAGCTCCTACGCTGTGCAGCCGTTGCGGCTGCCGGGTACTGGCCGGCTGACCACAACGACGAGCCGGGTGTCGGCGTCGACGATCAGCACGGTGGCGGCACCGAAGCGCGGACACGGCGGAGGCACGCCCGCAGCGGCCTTCGGATCAGCACAGGCAACCGCCCTGCCATGGGGCGGCAGGGTGAGGTCGGTCCAGGCGCGCAGCGACCATTCCACGGGCCGACGGATGCAGGCGCGGCCACCAACGGCATCAGGTCGTCCGGAGGACGAACAGCGTCAATGTGATCATGGCGACCCAGACCGGTGCGACGCGGCCGACGAACGCGGTGCCGTAGCCGGTGAACATCAGCGTACCCACCAGGGGCTGGGCCAGGTAGTTGATGAGGGTCATGCGTCCGGCAGGGGCCAGGGCCGAGGTCGTCACACGGGCGTGGCAGCCGATGGCGAGCCGCAGGCCGGCCGTCCCGTATGCGGCAGCCAGCAGCGGTGCGGTGATCACATCCGCCCCGAGGGCGAGGACTTGGGAGGCGCCGCCCGGCTGGGGCAGGCCAGTGTGGGCGCACACCACGCCGTCCCCGAGGCCCGGGCCGAAGCCAGCCCACCCGATGCGGCGGCTGTCGATGTCGGCACGGCCGCGGGCCCAGTCGACCGCGGCCAGGGCCTCCTCCGCGCGGTCGGTCATGCTCAGCTCCAGCCAGTCGCCTTCCGACTTCGCCGCGCCCGGATTGCCGAGAGACGGCGAGGTCTAACCCGCGCGAAGGACTCCCACAGAGGCCGGTAGAACGTGTCGCGCGTGGCGTTTATGGGCCGGCCCGCCGTGAGCCGCGGCGGTTGATGCCCTACAGGTCGGAACCCGTGCCCTCTTCCTGCGCCACGCACGGGCCGCCGGCCCTCCTACGCGCTCGCCGTGCCCGACCGTACGCTCAGGGCCTGGCTGCCCGGCTGTGTTGCGGGCTCATCGGCGGCCGTGCAGCTTTCGTACCAGCTCCTGGGCTTGTGCGCGGCGGCGCGGATCGGCTGCGGTCCGGCGCACCTGTTCGATCGTTCGCCTACTCTGCGGACTCCTCGCGAACTGCTTGATGCGTTCGACGACTCGAGCCACGACACTCCTTCCGCCGGGATGCTCTGCCTATCTGAGGCACCGTTGGGGTCTCGGCTATCCGGTGACCGGCCGTCCACCCCCTTCCGGCCAAGGATCGGCCCAGCTGCTGCCGGACGGCTTGCAGGCCGCAGTGTCTCGGTCGGCGTCGGGCGCCGGTGACCTGGCTCGACGGCATGTCCTCCGAAGGCGGCTGGAGTGGTTGAAGCGCCATCTGGTCCCTCAGATGCCCCAGGTGGCGCGTTCGCGCCGGTGACGGGCTGCCGGATCCGAAAGGGCTGGGCTGTCTGAAAGAGGGCTCATCGGGTTGCGCTCGTGCTCACCCTACCGGAATCTTCAACTTCTGAAGGCCTCAAGGCATGTTGCGGGATGAATCACTCAACTACATGTACACACCCGGTCGGCGGGACGAGGAGGAAATGATGCAGAGTTGGATCAAATGGGGCACTGTGTCCGCAGGAGTCGTCACAGCATTGATTCTCTCGTTCGGCCTGTCCGTGCCGGCCGCCGCCGGAGACCGGACATCCGGGCCGGCCCCTGCCTGCGTGGCGATGTCCGAGAGCTGGCGATACACCAATGCCGCCAATAACTGCGCGGACACCGTGAGTGTGGTGGTCGTCTACCAGGACGGCGCGACCGGCCTGTGCTCCACGCTCCCGCCGGGCGCGTACAGCACGGTCGGGGAGGGATACCTCGGCCGGCACGGTCACCCCGACCACCTGGCGGTATGCGAGGTGTCCTGAGTCCGATGCGCCGGATCACGGTGGCTGTTCGCCCCACTGCCGGTCGGTGCGCGGCACCGTCTCCAGGTCGCCGGGCCGGCCCAGGCCCTTGGTCAGAGGTGGGAGACGGGTGGGAGAGACCGAAAGCAACGTCGAATGTCGTCTCGCGGCCCAGGTCGAGCCTCAGGAGGGCGCCTACCAGGCATCACGCCGCGAACAACGCCGAGATCCTCGTGCTTCGCCAGGAGGTCGCTGTGCTGCGCCGACAGATCGAGCGGCCACAGCTCTCATGGGCTGACCGTGCCGTGCTCTCCGTTCTCGCCCGGCAGCTGCCATGCGCTTTACGCCGCCGTCGGCTGGTCACCCCAGGTACGCTGCTGATCTGGCACTGGGGCTGGAAGTGGTGCCAGACTCGCGGTTGGACCCGGTCGGCCACCGTTGCTGGAAGAGACAGCCGGACTTATCCAGCGCCTGGCGAGAGAACCGGCCTGGGGTATACGTGTCCATGTCCTGGGCGTCACCGCGCCTCCCCGCTGGTGCATGGGTCACCCAACTCGTCCGCAACCTGCTCATGGATCTCGGCGAGGGCTGGGTGCTTCCGGTTCCGCTGGTGCCCCGCCGTCGTAACCGTGAGCGGACGCCGCCGTCGACCTCTTCCTTCATTCGCCGGTCACGGCTACGCCCCCGTTGGGCGGTTCGCTGCTGTCGAAATAGACGACCAGCGTCTGTTCCATCTGTTCGGCAAGGTGAAAAGCGGTGTACACATAGTCGATCGCTCCTCGTTGCGGGTGCCGTAGCCGTTTCCGACCGCTGTGCCGGGCCTGCACCTCGTACTGGGGCCACCAGTCCCGCACTTCCGGACTGCCCTCGTTCAGTTCCTCGATCAGTCGGGTGTACCGCGGGTCGCCGGAATGGCGTACGGCTAGCGTCCGAAGTCGGCCGAGCAGGCCGCGTGCCTCGGGTTCCCAGTCGACCAGAACGTCCCGGGCCACTGGCTCGAGAAACACCCAGCGGACGAAGTTGGCCGGCCGCTCCGCCTTGGTGATGAGCCTCGGGAACAACTCGTCGGCCGCCTGGTTGTGGCTGAGGACGTCATAGTTACCGCCGATGATGTACGCAGGGTTCGGCTGGAGCAACAGGGGGACGGCACCCACCTCGGCCGTTAGCGGCTCGCTTTCCTCAGCTTCGGCCGCAGGCGCGTGACCGGCAAGATGAAGAAGATGATCGCGCTCGTGCCGGTCGAGCCGCAGCGCCGCCGCGAGTGCGTTGAGCACCTGTTCGGAGACGCGGATCTCCCGCCCCTGCTCCAGGTATGTGTACCAGGTGGCGCTGATCCCGGCCAGCAGCGCCAGTTCCTCTCGGCGAAGTCCCGGAGTGCGACGGCGACCAGTCTGGGGCAGGCCCACCTCGTCAGGGGTCAGGCGCTCTCTCCGGCTGCGGAGGAACTCACTCAGCTGACGGCGTTGGTCCGGCTGCGTAGGCATGACGGCAGTACCTTCAGTTCCAGAATAAATACGGTCTGGATACCAGGCTAATGCTCCCGGAGACTGGTGTGCGAGCACGGGTCGCGGCACTGCCGACGGCCTTACACGGTCACACCGACACCCGACGGTCCAGTGCGCAGCGGCTTCCGGACGCTTCTCCAGGGCCCGCTGCCGCTCGGCCTCCCGGTCCCGGTGCCGAGAACGGAGAGGACAACTTCATGTCCGAAATCAACGGCAAAGTGGTGGCGATCACGGGAGCCAGCAGCGGCATCGGTGAGGCAACCGCGTTGCTGCTCGCCGAACGCGGCGCGCGACTCGTCCTTGGCGCACGCCGGTCCGAACGCCTGGCGGAACTGGTGGCCCGGATCGAGAAGGCGGGTGGCGCAGCCGTGCAGATCCGCACCGACGTGACACGGCGGGACGACCTGCAGGCCCTGGTCGCGCTGGCCGGTGAGCGATTCGGCCGACTCGACGTACTCGTCAGCAATGCCGGAGTCGGCACGATCTCGCCTCTCGACGATCTGCGCGTCGACGAGTGGGACCATATGGTCGACGTCAACGTGAAGGGTGTGCTGCACGGGATCGGCGCCGCGTTGCCGGTCTTCCGTGCGCAGGGCACCGGCCACTTCATCACCACCGCCTCCACGGCCGCGTTTCGCATCGTGCCGACCATGGCCGTCTACGCGGGCACCAAGTTCGCGGTTCGTGCCATCTGCGAAGGACTGCGCCAGGAAGCCGGCGACTCCCTGCGGGTGACCACCGTCTCACCGGGCCCAATTGCGACGGACTTCGCCGAGGCGTCAACCAACAGCCAGGTCAGGGCAGAGATCGTGAAGATGCGGGACCGTATGGCGATCTCCCCCGACGCGATCGCCCGGGCCATCGCTTTCGCGATCGAACAGCCTGCCGCGGTCGACGTGAACGAGATCGTCGTCCGGCCCACTGCCCAGAGCTGACCTCCTCGCCCCTCGGGTGCGGACACCCGCTACGACCCTTGACGTGGTCCTCCATCTCAGGGACGAGGTCGCCCCGTGATGCTGAAGGGCGCAGTGGCGGAAGAAGGGTGGCGGCTGGGTCATCATCGAGGTCGACGGCACGTCGCTGGAACCCTACAAAGCGCCCGTGTGAGCCGTGGGTGGGTCGAGGCCGTCGCGGCAGGAGGCCTTCTCGTGACCGACGTCCTGTGTGTGGGCAGCGGCCCGGTCGGTTCGGCCTACGTCCGGCCCTCGACGCCATTACGGATGCGCGGATCGTGATCGTCGGGGCCGGTGCGCAGACAACCGACCCACCCGCCTCACATGTCAAGAACAATCGGGATGATGCTCTCCGTGCCGGCGCCTCCCTGCGCTCCCAAGGCCCCGACCAGGTGCAACGCGAGGTCGTGTCTGTCCCGGAACGTGGTGGTGCCCATAGGGTGGGCTTTCCCGAGCGGCTCCTGGACCGACCCGGCCTGTATCTGATCGAGGGCGAACCGCACCGTCGCCACGGCGGCATGGCGGCGGCATCGGCCATCGCCTGCGTCGGCGGCTTGGCACCCCAGTGGACCGCTGCCTGTTCACGTCCGTCCGGCAGCGCGGTGATCCCGTTTCTTGAATCGGAGGAACCCAAGGGTGCTTTCTCGGCTGCCGAGCGTTACCTCGCGGTGTCGAATTCGGCGATCAACCAGACGCCGCGTGACGTGAAGAGACGTGGCATCCATGTCCGCAGAGCCTCCGCGGACGACAAAGGCGGCCGGGGCTTGTTCCTCGACGCCCAACTGGCTGATGGATGGGGAACGTGCTCCGCGTACCGTCGTAGACGGTTTGAGACTTAGTTCTCCCTCTAAGAGTACTGAGTCTCACCAGATGGATGCGAGGAACAGGGCGGAGTCAGGGGTCGCCGAGCGTGGTCTCGATCCCGCGGACGACGCGCCACATCGGCGCCGTCCGCTTGGCGATCAGGACTACGACGTCGTCGGCGTCCTCCTCGTCGGTGCTTCTGGCCTCGCCTTCCGGCCCCCAAGAGTTCAGCACGAACCGCAGAGCGTGGTCCATGTGGGCCGTGGGGTCGTCCTGTCCACCAGAGCGGAGCCATGCGCGGAGCGCGTTGTTGTGAGCTGCCACCAGGGAGGCGGCGATCACGTCAGCGCGCAGCGTTCCGTCGGGCCGATGCACGAAGCGTCGGCGCAGGTAGTCGGCGAGGGTGCGCTCGTAGCGCCATACCACGGACAACTCATGGTGGCGGAGCCCCGGAACGCTCTTGGTCAGACGGTACCGCTGAACGGCGAAGGAGGGGTTGCCGGAGTACATCCGCATGACGAGACGCGCGGCGTCGCAAACCCGGATCACCGGATCCTCCTCGCCGCTCCCATCCTGCAGGAAGGCCGTCATCTCGGCCAAGCAGCCTTCGTGGTCGGGGAAGACCACATCCTCCTTGGAGGGGAAGTAGCGGAAGAAGGAACTCCTGCCCACGCCCGCGAGCCGGACGATGTCATCGACCGTGGTCTGCTCGAACCCGTGCTTGGTGAAGAGATCGAACGCCGCCGCGATCAGGGCCTCCCGCTTCGAGGGCTTCGCGGAGCCGCCGGCTCCCCGCCCCTGTGCCTGTGCCTCGCTCATACGGGGAACCTAACACCACCCCGTCACGTGGCATTGGATCTGTGAAACTCAGTGTGCATAATGATGGTACTGAGTTCCACTTCGGGGTCCATGCTGATTTCCTACGCGTCCCTGTCTGCCAGTGGCAGGGCCAGAGACTGAGGTATTCCTGCCATGAATCAGGACTTCGACCTGTACCAGACGTCGGAGGAGCACGAGATGCTCCGCGCGTCGATCCGCTCGCTTGCCGAGGCGAAGATCGCACCTTTCGCCGCCGAGGTGGACGAACAGAGCCGCTTCCCGGCCGAGGCCCTCAAGGCGCTGGTCGCCGCCGACCTGCACGCGGTGCATGTGCCACAGGAGTACGGCGGCTCGGGCGCGGACGCGTTGGCCGCTGTGATCGTCATCGAGGAGGTCGCGCGGGTGTGCGCCTCCTCGTCGCTGATCCCGGCGGTGAACAAGCTCGGTTCGCTCCCGGTGATCCTCTCCGGCTCCGAGGAGTTGAAGAAGAGGTACCTGGCTCCGCTGGCCGAAGGTAACGCGTTGTTCTCGTACTGCCTCAGCGAGCCGGACGCGGGTTCGGACGCGGCGGGGATGACGACCAGGGCGGTACGCGAAGGCGACAGTTACGTTCTCAACGGCGTGAAGCGCTGGATCACCAACGCGGGCGTCTCGGAGTATTACACCGTCATGGCCGTGACCGACCCCGGCAAGCGGTCGAAGGGCATCTCCGCGTTCGTCGTCGAGAAGTCCGACGAGGGCGTGTCGTTCGGCGCGCCGGAGAAGAAGCTGGGCATCAAGGGGTCACCGACCCGTGAGGTATACCTCGACCAGGTTCGTATCCCGGCCGACCGCATGATCGGTGCCGACGGCACCGGCTTCGCGACGGCGATGAAGACGCTGGACCACACCCGTGTCACCATCGCGGCGCAGGCCCTCGGTATCGCCCAGGGCGCGCTGGACCACGCCAAGGGGTACGTCCAGGAGCGCAAGCAGTTCGGCAAGCCGATCGGCGACTTCCAGGGCGTGCAGTTCATGCTCGCCGACATGGCGATGAAGCTGGAGGCCGCCCGCCAGCTCACCTATGCCGCGGCCGCCAAGTCCGAACGCGTCGACCCCGACCTCACCTTCTACGGAGCTGCGGCCAAGTGCTTCGCCTCGGATGCCGCCATGCAGATCACCACTGACGCCGTGCAATTGCTGGGCGGCTATGGCTTCACACGCGACTATCCGGTGGAGCGGATGATGCGCGATGCTAAGATCACGCAGATCTATGAAGGTACGAATCAGATTCAGCGGATCGTCATGGCCCGCAACCTCCCGTAGGTGCAAGGCGGCAGCTACGGCCCCCATGGGCGCGCGAGTAGTTCTTCTCGTTCCGCCACCAGACCTCGGGCCGCACACCACCTTGCGCGAACGGCGCAGCGGTCGGACGCCCGAGGTCATCAGCTCCGGTGCCTGATGCATGCGGCGATGGTAGTGGCCTCGCCTGGCGATTCCACTACTAACTTCAGAGGAGCCCGGAAGAACAGCAGGCGAAGTATCGGTGGCTCCTCCGCCTCGGCGGTGGGCCGTGCGCCCGGCAGGTCGCGGGCGGCTGCCCGCAGTGCCACGGCCGCCTCCGCGAGGCAATGGACGTGAATCGTCGATTTCACTGCTCCGTCGTGACGTTTCAGGGCTCGGCCGGCCTCTGGCTGCTTCGTCAGCCCGAGGCGTTCCATGTGCATCGACGGTACGGCACGGGTGAGTTGCTGGCTCTATGGCCTGGACGGTTTGAGCATCTGGAAGAGGATGAGACAACCGTCGATCGTGCGGTGACGACCGATGGGAGCCCACCCGTGCGACGGATCCGCTGAGGCGTGGCGAGCACCTGGATATGGCCCGGTTCCAGGTGCACGGGGAGGTGTATCACCGTCCCCTCCCGGGTCTGGGATGTGGTCCATACGCGTATGGCTTTCGATATTACGGGCGAGCGTTGCGGATGGTCCTGCGTTGTCATGGCGAACCCGGAATTCTGAAAGCCGTTGATGGCGTACATGGATATGTTCAAGGCGGCAGGAACGCCATCAGTCGGAAAGCAGTCCTTTGCGTCCGTCTTGCGAGACTGACGCACGATATGGGTCGAGCAGTGGGCTGACCGCATCGACAGCCGTCTGTACAGGCGTCCTCCACTCGGAGCCCCGGGTGCGGCCGTGGCGTTCTCCTCCAGGATGACCGGAGCCGGCCGAACATTGACATCTCGACGTATCGCCACGACCCGGCATGATGCCCTGCGGGATGGCATGCACGGGTTCGTTGCGATCGACGTATTCGTTGTCGCTCGGAGACAACGGACGAGCATCGCCCCGTCAGTCCTAGGCAGAATCGGTCTCTGGTGCCGACGGAGGCTGGAGGGCACGGTGATGGAGGCGGCCGCGACGCATGGCCGCCAGGACGGGGCGCAGGCGTTGAAGACCGTGCTCGGCCGCTGAGCTGGGTCCGGGGTTCGCTTGCGCGTCGCCCATGTCTCTTACGTTCGGAGAACACCATCATG
>NZ_JBHYVB010000299.1:0-10630 GCF_042750115.1 Streptomyces sp. NPDC059455 | reverse complement strand
CTTGCGTTGCCGCGTTCGGCGTCGCAGGTGGTGGCGTTGCTGGCGGTGGTCAAGGCCGGTGGTGGGTATCTGCCGGTGGATCCGGACTATCCGGCCGAGCGGATCTCCTACATGCTCGGCGACGCCGCCCCGGCGCTGCTGCTGACGGACAGTGCCACGGCCGCCGGGCTGCCCGAGACCGGCGGTCTGACGCGGCTCGTGGTGGACGCGGGGGAGACTCGGGCGCGGGTCGATGCCCTGGCCGGGACGGATCTGGGTGACGGTGAGCGGTTGGCGCCGCTGTCGGTGGATCACCTGGCGTATGTCATCTACACCTCCGGCTCCACCGGCCGCCCCAAGGGCGTCGTCGTCACCCACCGCTCCCTGTCCGACTACCTGGACTGGACGAGCCGCTCCTACCCGAGCGCGGCCGGCGCGGCGCTGCTGCACTCGCCGGTCTCCTTCGACCTGACGGTGACCGCGCTCTACACCCCGCTCGTCGTCGGCGGCGCGGTGCATCTCGCGGCGCTGGAGGAGGACCCCGCCGCCGAGCGGGCCCTGGCCGGGCGCCCGGTGACCTTCCTGAAGGCCACCCCCAGCCATCTGCCGCTGCTCGCTGCCCTCCCCGACGCGTTCTCGCCCGGCAACGAGCTGCTGCTCGGCGGCGAGGCCCTCTTCGGCGAGGCGCTCCAGGACTGGCGGGCCCGCCACCCCGGGGCCACCGTGCTGAACGTGTACGGGCCCACCGAAGGGACCGTCAACGTCGCGGAGTTCCGTATCGAGCCCGGTGACGAGGTCCCGTCAGGACCCGTGCCGATCGGCCGCCCGCAGGGCAACGCGCGTCTCTACGTCCTCGACGAGGGGCTGCGGCTCGTCCCGCCCGGAGTGACCGGCGAGCTGTACATCGCGGGCACCGCCCTGGCCCGCGGCTACCTCGACCGTGCCGCGCTGACGGCCGAGCGCTTCGTCGCCGACCCGTACGGCGCGCCCGGCGCCCGGATGTACCGCACCGGCGACCTGGCCCGCCGCCGCGCCGACGGCGATTTGGAGTACGTCGGCCGCGCCGACGACCAGGTCAAGGTGCGCGGCTTCCGCATCGAGCTCGGCGAGATCGAGACCGTGCTCGCGGGCCACCCGGACGT
Organism: Streptomyces sp. NPDC059455; assembly: GCF_042750115.1. Lineage (NCBI taxonomy): Bacteria > Bacillati > Actinomycetota > Actinomycetes > Kitasatosporales > Streptomycetaceae > Streptomyces > Streptomyces sp. NPDC059455. The sequence goes on along the minus strand of NZ_JBHYVB010000299.1, from coordinate 9,509 downwards.
GGAACGCGCCGTGGTCGTCGTCCGCGAGGACCAGCCGGGCGAGCGGCGCCTGGTCGGCTACGCGGTGCCCGCCGCGGGCGCCCGCCCCGACCCGGCGGCGCTGCGGACCCGGGTCGCGGACGCGGTGCCGGACTACATGGTGCCCGCCGCGGTCGTCCTGCTGGACGCGCTGCCGCTGACCGCGCACGGCAAGCTGGACCGGGCGGCGCTGCCCGCGCCGGACTTCGCCGCCACGGTCACCAAGCAGGGGCCGCGCAGCCCGCAGGAGGAGATCCTCTGCGAGATCTTCGCGGATCTGCTCGACCTGTCCGAGGTCGGTGTGCACGACAGCTTCTTCGACCTCGGCGGCGACAGCATCATCTCCATCCAGCTGGTCAGCCGGGCCCGCAAGGCCGGGCTCTCGCTCACCCCGCGGGCCGTCTTCCAGCACAAGACGGTCGAGGCCCTGGCGGCCCACGCGGGCACCGTCGGCAAGCGCGTCGGCAAGGGGACCGACACCGGGGTCGGCTCGGTGCCGCTCACCCCGATCATCCACCGGCTGCGCGACCGCGGCGGCCCGATCGGCAAGTACGCCCAGTCGGTGCTGCTGCAGGTCCCGGCCGGACTCGGCGAGGAGCCGCTGGAGACCACGGTGCAGACCGTGCTCGACCACCACGACGCCCTGCGGATGCGGCTGACCCGCCCCGAGGGTGGCGGTGAGTGGTCGCTGGAGGTGCCGTCGCGCGGCACGGTGCGCGCGGCCGAGTCCCTCACCCGGGTCGACGTCGCCGGGCTGGGCGCGGACGCCCTCCAGGCCGTCATCGAGCGGGAGGCGGAGACCGCGTGGGCGCGGCTCTCCCCCGAGCAGGGGCGGATGCTCCAGGCGGTCTGGTTCGACGCGGGCCCGCGGAGCTCCGGCCGGCTCCTGGTGATCATCCACCATCTGGTGGTGGACGGCGTCTCCTGGCGCATCCTGGAGACCGACCTGGAGGCGGCCTGGCAGGCGGCCAAGGAGGGGCGCCCGGCCGAACTCCAGCCGGTCGGCACCTCGTATCGGCGCTGGGCCGAGCACCTGGTGGCCTCCGCGTACGCCCCCGGGCGGGTCAAGGAGGCGGAGCTGTGGTCCAGCACCCTGGATGTGCCGGACCCGCTGCTCAGCGACCGGCCGCTGGACCCGTCGCAGGACATGAACCACACCATGGGCGGGCTGTGGCAGATCCTGCCGCCGGAGCTGACCGGGCCGGTCCTCACCAAGGTCCCGGCGGCGTTCAACGCGGGCGTCAACGACGTGCTGCTCACCGCGCTCGCCCTGGCGGTCGCCCACTGGCGGCGCTCGCGCGGCGGTGCGGACCACCCGGCCGTCCTCGTGGACCTGGAGGGCCATGGCCGTGAGGAGTTCACCGACGGTGTGGACCTGTCCCGGACGGTGGGCTGGTTCTCCAGCATCCACCCGGTGCGCCTGGACCCCGGCCCGCTCGACTGGCGGGAGGTCCTGGCGGGCGGACCGGCCCTCGGGGACGCGCTCAAGCGCGTGAAGGAGCAGCTGCGCTCCATCCCCGACAACGGCCTCGGCTTCGGGCTGCTGCGCCACCTCAACCTGGACACCAAGCCCGTCCTGGCCGGCTTCCTGCCCCGCCAGATCGGCTTCAACTACCTGGGCCGGTTCGACATGGCGGGCCGCGCGGAGTACGCCGACTGGGCCGCGGCGCCGGAGAAGGCCCCCGGGTTCTCCGACCAGGACGCCCCGATGATGTACGCCCTGTCCCTCAACGCGGTCACCGAGGACCACGCCGACGGCCCCCGCCTGCGGGTCGCCTGGGCGTTCCCCGGAGCGCTGTTCCGCGAGCCCGAGGTCAAGGAGCTCAGCGAGGTCTGGGCCCAGGCGCTCCAGGCCCTGGTCACCCATGTCGAGGGCGGCGCCTCCGGCGGCCACACGCCCTCGGACCTGCCGCTGGTGTCGCTGAGCCAGCAGGAGATCGACGAACTCGAGGACGAGTTGGACGACGACGAGCTCGACGAGGAGTGGGGGATCACCCGGTGAAGCAATCCCGGATCGAGGACGTACTGCCCCTGGGGCCGTTGCAGGAGGGACTGCTGTTCCACGCCCTGTACGACACCGAGGGGATCGACCCCTACACCGTGCAGAGCGTGTTCCACCTCGAGGGCGACATCGACACCGAGGCCCTCAAGGCCGCCGGGCGGGCCCTGCTGAAGCGGCACGCCGTGCTGCGCGCCGGGTTCCGGCACAAGGGCGGCGAAAGCCCGGTGCAGGTCATCCGGCGCGAGGTGCCCCTGCCCTGGCAGGAGCACGATCTGAGCACCATCGCGGACGAGGAGCGGCGCGAGGACGCGGTGCGCCGCGTCGTGGACGAGGACCGCACCCGCCGGTTCGACATGGCCAGGCCGCCGCTCATGCGGTTCACCCTGGTCAGGATGGGCCCGCGGGACCACCGGCTGCTGCTGACCAAGCACCACATCCTCATGGACGGCTGGTCCTCGCCGATCGTGGCGGGCGAGTTCTTCGAGCTGTACGCCCGGGGCGGGGACGCCTCGAGCCTGCCGCCGGTCACCCCGTACCGCGACTACCTCGCCTGGCTGGCAGGCCAGGACACCGCGGCCGCCGAGGCCGCCTGGCGCACCGCGCTGGCGGGTCTGGCCGAGCCGACCCTGCTCGCGCCGCGCGCCACCGGCCACGCCGAGGTGGTCCCCGAGGAGCTGAGCGCGTCGCTGTCCGCCGAGCTGACCGAGGGCCTGACGGCGCTGGCGCGGTCGCGGGGCTGGACGCTCAACACGGTGGTGCAGGGCGCGTGGGGTCTGCTGCTGGCGTCGCTGACCGGCCGTGACGACGTGGTGTTCGGCACCACGGTGTCCGGCCGCCCCCCGGAGATCCCGGGGGTCGAGACGATGGTGGGGCTGTTCATCAACACCCTGCCGGTGCGGGTGCGGCTGGACCCGGCCGAGTCGCTGGCGGGGCTGCTGGGGCGGCTCCAGGACCAGCACACCGAGCTGATGGACCACCAGCACCTCGGGCTCACCCGGATCCAGGGCCTGGCCGGTGTCGGCACCCTCTTCGACACCCTCGTCCTCTTCGAGAACTACCGGGTGGACTCCGGCACGGTCGAGTCCTCCCTCGCCGGCGCCCGGGTCACCGGCGGCTCCGGCCGCGACGCCACCCACTACCCGCTGAGCCTCGCCATGGCCCCCGGGCCCACGATGCTGCTCAAGGTGGGCTACCGCCCCGATGTGTTCGACCGCGCGACGGTCGCCTCCCTGGTCGACCGGCTCACCCGGTTCTTCGAGGCGGTGGTGGCCGACCCCGGGCAGCTCGTCGGGCGGGTGGACGCGCTCGACCCCGCCGTCCGCCGCCAGGTGCTGGTGGACTGGAACGACACCGCGCGCGAGGTGCCCGCCACGACCCTGCCCGGGATGTTCCAGGAGCAGGTGGCGCGCACCCCGGACCAGCTCGCGGTGGTGCACGGCGACACCGCCCTCAGCTACGCCGGGCTCAACGAGCGGGCCAACCGGCTCGCCCACCACCTGATCTCGCTGGGCGCCGGCCCGGAGAAGCTGGTGGCGCTGTCGCTGCCGCGCAACGACCGCACCCTGGTGGCCGTTCTCGCGGTGCTCAAGTCGGGCGCCGGGTATCTGCCCATCGACCCCAAGTACCCGGCCGACCGCATCGCCTACATCGTGCGGGACGCCGCCCCGGCGCTGGTGCTCACCGAGTCCGGCGTCGACGCGGCCCTGCCCGCCACCGGCCACCGGGTGGTCGTCCTCGACGACCCCGAGGTCGAGCGGGCCCTGGAGAGCGCCCCGGCGACCGACCCGGCCGACGGCGAGCGGCGCGCGCCGCTGCACCCCGCCTCACCCGCGTACGTCATCTACACCTCGGGCTCCACCGGCCGCCCCAAGGGCGTCGCCGTGCCGCACCGCGCGGTGGTCAACCTCGCGGCCTGGGCGCGTACCGCCCTGGGCCCCGAGCGGCTGACCCGGCTGCTGTTCACCACCTCGCTCAGCTTCGACGTCTCCGTCTTCGAGATGTTCGGGACGCTGATGTCGGGCGGCACCCTGGAGGTCCTGGACGACCTCCTGGCGCTGGCCGAACGGCCCACCGCGCAGCAGCCCGGCACCGCGGTCAGCGCCGTGCCCTCGGCGCTGGCCCAGCTGGTCGGCCAGGGGGACGTACGGCTCACCGCCGACACGGTGCTGCTGTGCGGCGAGCGGCTGGGCACCCAGGCCGCCGTGGACATCCAGAAGACCCTGTCCGCCGGCCGGCTGTCCAATGTGTACGGCCCGACCGAGGCCACCGTCTACGCCACCGCGTGGGACACCGACACCCCCGTGGAGTCGGCGCCGCCCATCGGCCGTCCCCTGCACAACTACCGGGCGCTGGTCCTGGACCGCTGGCTGCGGCCGGTCGCCCCCGGCACCGACGGCGAGCTGTACCTCGCCGGGGAGGGCGTGGCCCGGGGCTATCTGAACCGGCCGGGCCTCACGGCGGAGCGCTTCGTCGCCGACCCGTACGGGCCCGCGGGCAGCCGGATGTACCGCACCGGGGACCGCGCCCGATGGACCCCAGACGGCCTCCTGGAGTGCCTCGGCCGCACCGACGACCAGGTCAAGCTGCGCGGCTTCCGCATCGAGCTCGGCGAGATCGAGTCGGTCATGGCCGCACACCCCGGCGTGGGCCACGCGGCCGCGGTCGTCCGGGAGGACCAGGAGGGCGACCGGCGCCTGGTCGGCTATGTGGTCGCCGACCCCGGGAGCCGCCCCGACGTGGCCGCCCTGCGCACCCGGCTCGCGGACACCCTGCCCGAGTACATGGTGCCGTCGGCGTTCGTCACCCTGCCCGAACTGCCCATGACCGCCAACGGGAAGCTGGACCGCAAGGCGCTGCCCGCCCCCGAGGTGGCCGGGGCGTCGGCCCGCCCGCCGCGCTCCCCGCAGGAGGAGATCCTGTGCGGTCTTTTCGCCGAGGTCCTCGGCGTGGAGCGGGTCGGCGTGGACGACAACTTCTTCGACCTGGGCGGGCATTCGCTGCTCGCCACCCGGCTGGTGTCCCGGGTGCGCTCGGCGCTGGGCGTGGAGCTGGCCATCCGCTCCCTGTTCGAGGCCGCCACCCCGGCCCGGCTCGCGGGCCTGCTGGCCGGGGCCGGAACGGCCCGCACCCCGCTCACCGCGCAGCCGCGGCCCGCGGAGCTCCCGCTGTCCTTCGCCCAGCGGCGGCTGTGGTTCCTCGACCGCCTCGGCGACGACCGCGGCGCCTACAACATCCCCACCGCGATGCGGCTCGCCGGCCAGGTGGACCGGAACGCCCTCGAGGCCGCGCTGCGCGATGTCGTCGCCCGGCACGAGAGCCTGCGGACGGTGTTCCAGGAGACCGACGGGGTGCCCCGGCAGGTCGTCCTGGACTCGGCCGAGATCTCCCTCGTCCACTCCGAGGTGCGCGAGGAGGAGCTGCCCGACGTCCTCAACGCCGAGGTCACGGCCCACTTCGACCTGGCCGCGGCGATCCCCGTACGGGCCCGCCTGTTCACCCTGGGCGAGACCGACCACGTGCTGCTGGTGACCATCCACCACATCGCGTCGGACGGCTGGTCCATGGGCCCGCTCGCCCGCGACCTGTCCACGGCCTATGTGGCACGGCTGCGCGGCGACGCCCCCGACTGGCGCGAACTCCCGGTGCACTACGCCGACTTCACCCTCTGGCAGCGCGAGGTGCTGGGCGAGGAGGCCGATCCGGACAGCCCGATCGCCCGCCAGCTCGCCTACTGGAAGGAGAGCCTGGACCGGCTCCCCGAGGAGCTGGCCCTGCCCGCGGACCGGCCCCGGCCCGCCGTCGCCTCGGGCCGCGGCGGCGCGGTGGTCTTCCGGATCGACCCCGGACTGCACGCCTCGCTCGCCCAGCTGGCGCGGGCGGGCCGGGCCACGCTGTTCATGGTCCTCCAGACCGGTCTCGCCACCCTGCTCGACCGGCTCGGCGGCGGCACCGACATCCCGATCGGCACCCCGGTCGCGGGCCGCACCGACGAGGCGCTGGACGACCTGATCGGCTTCTTCGTCAACACGCTGGTCCTGCGCACCGACACCTCGGGGGCGCCGACCTTCAAGGAGCTGATCCAGCGGGTCCGGGAGCGGGACCTGAGCGCGTTCGCGCACCAGGACGTCCCGTTCGAGCGGCTGGTGGAGGTCCTCAACCCGGAGCGGTCCCAGGCCCGCCACCCGCTGTTCCAGGTGCTGCTCACCCTGCAGAACACCGCGGACACCGACGTGGTGCTGCCCGGTCTGAACGCCACGCCGCAGCCGGTGGCGGTGGACATCAGCAAGTTCGACCTGAGCCTGGAGCTCAGCGAGGAACTGCTCGCGGACGGCGGCGCCGACGGCATCGACGGCGTGCTGCGCTACAGCACGGACCTCTTCGACCACGGCACCGCCGAGGCGCTCGCCGAGCGGCTGGTCCGGGTGTTGCGGACGATGGCCGCCACCCCCGACACCTCCATCGCCGACGTCGACGTGCTGACCGCGGAGGAGCGCGAGCGGATCCTGCGGGGCTGGAACGACACCGCCCACCAGGTGCCCGCCACCACCCTGCCCGCGCTGTTCGAGGAGCGGGCGGCCCGCACCCCCGACCGGCCGGCGCTGGTCTTCGAGGGCACCACCCTCGGCTACGCGGAGCTCAACGCGCGGGCCAACCGCCTCGCCCGGCTGCTCATCGAGCGCGGAGTGGGCCCCGAGGGGTACGTCGGCATCGCCGTACCGCGCTCGCCGGAGCTGGTCGTGGCGCTGCTCGCGGTGGTCAAGACCGGCGCGGCCTATGTGCCGGTGGACCCCGGCTACCCGGCCGACCGCATCCGCTTCATGCTGGCGGACGCGGCCCCGGCGCTGCTGCTGACGACCACGGAGACGGCCGCCGGACTGCCCGTCGGAGAGTCCGTGCCGGTCCTCGCGCTGGACGCGCCCGGCACCCTGGACACCCTCGCCGGGCTCCCGGCGGGCGATGTGTCCGACGGCGAGCGGCGCGCGCCGCTGCACCCCGCCTCGCCCGCGTACGTCATCTACACCTCCGGCTCCACCGGCCGCCCCAAGGGCGTGATGGTGCCGCACGAGGGCATCGTCAACCGGCTCGCCTGGATGCAGGCGCGTTACGGCCTCACCGACGAGGACCGGGTGCTGCAGAAGACACCGGCGGGCTTCGACGTCTCCGTCTGGGAGTTCTTCTGGCCGCTGCTCGAAGGCGCGGCGCTCGTCGTCGCCCGGCCCGAGGGCCACAAGGACCCCGCCTACTTGGCCGAGCTGATCCGGGCGGAGGGCGTCACCACCGTCCACTTCGTGCCCTCGATGCTCCAGGTGTTCCTCCAGGAGCCGGGCGCCGCCCGGTGCACCGGACTGCGGCGCGTCCTGTGCAGCGGCGAGGCGCTGCCCCGGGAGGTCCAGGACGAGTTCCTGCGCACCCTGGACGCCGAACTGCACAACCTGTACGGCCCGACCGAGGCATCGGTGGACGTCACCTCCTGGGAGTGCGAGCGCGCCGCCGCGCCGGGCCCGGTGCCCATCGGCCGGCCGGTGTGGAACACCCGGCTGTACGTGCTCGACGACGCGCTGCGCCCGGTGCCGCCCGGCGTGCCCGGCGATCTGTACCTGGCGGGCGTCCAGCTCGCCCGGGGCTATCTGGGCCGCCCCGGCCTGTCGGCCGAACGGTTCGTCGCCGACCCCTTCTCGACCGGCGGCGGCCGGATGTACCGCACCGGGGACGTCGCCCGCTGGCGGCCCGACGGCGCGCTGGACTTCCTCGGCCGCGCCGACGACCAGGTGAAGCTGCGCGGCTTCCGGATCGAACTGGGCGAGATCGAGGCGGTACTGGCCCGCCACGCCGAGGTGGCGCACACCGCGGTCGTCGTCCGCGAGGACCAGCCCGGCGACCGGCGCCTGGTGGCGTACGTCGTCACCCCGGCGGCCGGTGGCGCCCCGGCGGCCGGTGGCGCGCCGGACCCGGCGGCCCTGCGCGACCACCTGGCGGCCGAGGTGCCCGAGTACATGGTGCCGTCCGCCTTCGTGACGCTGCCCGAGCTGCCGCTGACCCCCAACGGCAAGCTGGACCGCAAGGCGCTGCCCGCCCCGGAGGCACCCGCCGACGCCGAGGGCCGCGCCCCGCGCAATGTGCGCGAGCAGATCCTGTGCGGAGTGTTCGCGGACGTCCTGGGGCTGCCCCGGGTCGGGATCGACGACAACTTCTTCGAGCTGGGCGGCCATTCGCTGCTCATGGTGCGGCTGGCCAACCAGGTGCGGCTCGCCTTCGGCGTGGACCTCACGATCCGGACCGTCCTCAACACCCCGACCGTCGCGGGCCTCGCCGAGCGGCTGTACGAACTGGACCACGGCGACGACCTGGACGTCCTGCTGCCCATCCGGCCGCACGGCTCCCTGCCCCCGCTGTTCTGCGTCCACCCCGGCACGGGCGTCGGCTGGCCCTACACCCGGCTCATCCCCGAGGTGGACCGCGACCGGCCCATCTACGCCTTCCAGGCCAGGGGGCTCCGCGACCTCGCCGAACTGCCCGGGTCCATCGAGGAGGCCATCGAGGACTACCTCGGGACGATCCGGGAGATCCAGCCGCACGGCCCCTACCACCTGCTCGGCTGGTCCCTCGGCGCGCCCATCGCCCAGGGCATCGCCACCCGGCTCCAGGCGTCCGGCGAGGAGGTCGCCCTGCTGATGAGCCTGGACGGCTATCCGATGGACGCGGCGCCGGTCAACGCCGAGCCGTGGAGCCAGCAGCAGTTCCTCGAGGACCTGGTGGAGGTCGCGGGCATCGACCTCGGCCACGACGGCCCCCTCGACCGCGACGAGGTGATGGCGGCCATCCGCGAGGAGGGCTCGCCCTTCGCCACGCTCAGCGCGGCCCAGTCGGAGAACATGTTCCGGATCTACCGGAACTTCGCCGTGGTGAGCGAGGCGTTCACCCCCGACCGGTTCACCGGCGACATGGTCTTCTTCCGCGCCACCCGCTCCAGCGAGGAGCTCGGGCTGCACCCGCACACCTGGGACCGGTACGTGGACGGCCGGGTCGAGGTCCATGACATCGAGTGCGTCCACGGCGAGATGACCCAGCCGGTGGCCATGCGGGTCATCGGGCCGATCCTCCGGGAGCGGCTCCGCACCGGCGACTGAACCCGGCCCTTCCGCTCCGGGAGCCTCCCGGAGCACCGAAACCCTTCGGGAACCGAAACAAGGAGAGACACGATATGAGCAACCCGTTCGAGAACGCCGAGGGCCGCTTCTTCGTCCTGGTCAACGAGGAGCAGCAGTACTCCCTCTGGCCGGCGTTCGCCGAGGTCCCGGCCGGCTGGACGGTCGTCCACGGCGAGGACACCCGCGAAGCGTGCCTCGAGCACATCAACCAGAACTGGACCGACATGCGGCCCAAGAGCCTGGTCGAGGCGATGAACGCCGCCTGATCCCACAGCCGCCTGACCCCACCGCCCCACCGCCCCACCACGCCGGGCCCGGGGACGGCCGCACCTGACCCGTGC
>NZ_JBHYVB010000298.1:0-10767 GCF_042750115.1 Streptomyces sp. NPDC059455 | reverse complement strand
GTCCTCATCGCCCCGCCCGTGGGGCCCCCGCCCGCGGGGCGCTGCGGGCCCCACGCCGAGCCGGTCACCGAGCCGCCCAGCGAAGGAGCGCGCGGCGTCCGCGCCCACCTCGAAGAAGCCGCCGGACACACTGACCGCTCGGTGGAAGCGACCACTGCCGAGGGGCGAGGAGAGCAGCGCGAGCACCGCCCCGCCTCCCGCCGACTGGCCGGCGACGGTGACCCGGCCCGGATCACCGCCGAAAGCCGCGATGTTCTCCCGCACCCAGTCGAGCGCGAGCAGCAGGTCGCGCAGCCCGAGATTCGGGGGTACGCCGTCCAGCGGGGCGAACCCGTCGACGCCGAGCCGGTAGCCGGGCGTCACGGTGACGATTGAGTCGCGGGCGAAGGCGCGGCCGTCGTACCACGGACTGGCCGGACTGCCCGCGAGGAAGCCGCCGCCGTGGATCCACACCAGCACCGGGCATGACACACCGTTCGCGGGGGCGACCACACTCAGGTTCAGTACGTCGTCGCCCGGCACCGACGGCTCCGGAATGGTGGTCGTGGCGAACAGCGGCACGCGCTGCGAGGTGGCACCGTGCCGGGACGCGTCGTACGGCTGCGTGAACCGGCCGCGTGGCATCGGCGCCGCGAACCGCCGCGCACCCGCGGGTGCTTCGGCGAACGGGATGCCGAGGAAACGCCGTACCCCGCCGGTACGGCGGCCGATGACCGTACCCGCAGGAGCCTCCACCACGTCCACCACATCCACCACATCCACCACGGTCACCGCATTCCCGTTCCGGAGATGCCCTGCACGAAGTAGCGCTGCAGGAACAGGAAGAGGACGAGGACCGGCAGCATCACGACGATCGCACCGGCGAGCATCAGGCCGTAGTCGGTGACGTGCGCGGCGGCCTGGCTGGTGGCGGCGAGGCCCACCGGCAGCGTGTAGCTGGAGGTGCTCTGGGCGACGATGAGCGGCCAGATGAAGTTGTTCCACGAGTAGAGGAACGACATGATCGTTATCGTCGCGACGGCGGGGCCCGCCAGCGGCAGGAAGATCCGGAAGAAGATCCGGTACTCGCCCGCCCCGTCGATCCGGGCCGCTTCCAGCAGTTCGTCGGGGACCGACAGGGCGTACTGCCGCATGATGAACACGGACAGCGGCAGGGCCATGGAGGGCAGCGCGATACCCGTGAGGGTGTCCGCCAGACCCAGGTCGACGGTGATCACGAACTGGGTCACGAACACCGTGGTGAACGGCACCATCATCGCCGCCATGACCGCGCCGAACGCGATCCGCTTGCCCGCGAAGTCCAGCTTGGCGAGCGCGTAACCCGCGGCCGACGCCGCCACGATGTTGCCGGCGACGACGATGACCGCGACCACGATGCTGTTGACCAGGAACCGGCCGAAGCCCTCGGTCTGGAACAGCCGTACGAAGTTGTCGAGGGTGACGTGCCGCGGAAGCCAGGCGCCGGGGTCGGAGCGGATCTCGTCAAGGCTGCGCAGCGACCCGCTGGTCACCCAGACGAACGGCAGCATCGTGAGCAGCGCGCACAGCACGAGCGCGCCGTACAGCAGGGGACGGGCGACGGACCGGCGGCGCATGTGCGTCCGTTCGCCTGTCATCTCGGCATTCCGCGGAGCGGCGATGGTGGTCATGTGCGAGGCCTCAGCATTCGGAACTGGACGATGCTCACCAACGTCACGAGCAGGAGCATCACGAAGGACGCCGCCGAGGACACGCCGAACTCGCCGACGCCGAACTGGTGGTAGGTGTACAGCGCCGCCGACTCGGTGGAACCCAGCGGGCCACCGTCGGTGAGCAGATACGGCTCGTCGAACACCTGGAGATAGAAGACGGTCAGCAGCACCGACACCATCAGCGTGGTCGGCATCAGCAACGGCAGGGTGATGTGCCTGAGCTGACGCCACCGGCCGGCCCCGTCTAGGGAGGCGGCCTCGTACACGTCGTGCGGCACCGCCTGCAGACCGGCGAGGAACAGCACCATCGCGATGCCGAAGTTGCGCCAGACACCGAGGGCGATGACCACGGGCATGGCCAGGTGGGTGTCGTCCAGCCAGTTCGGCCCGGCGAAACCGACGGCACCGAGCACCTTGTTGACGGTGCCGTTGGCGTTGAAGGCGTACTGCCAGATCATAGCGACGGCCACGACGTTCGTGACGACCGGTGCGAAGAAGACGGTACGGAAGGTGCCGCGCAGCCGCCGGATGCCGGAGTTGAGCACGAGGGCGAGCGCGAACCCGATCCCCATCGTCAACGGCACACCGACGGCCACGAACAGGACGGTGTTGAGGATGTCCCGCAGGAAGCTCGGGTCCTCCAGCAGCCGGAGGTAGTTCTGGATTCCGGTGAAGTTGACGACGAGCGGATGCCGCAGGTCCGTGCCGCGCAGATCGGTGAGGCTGAACCCGAGCGCGGCGACGGTGGGTATCGCCGTGTAGAGGAGGAACACCAGGGCGAACGGTGCGAGGAACAGCCAGGCGACAGCCGTCCGCCGGGCGCCCCGGGGCCGACGCGCACCGCGCGGTGTCGTCGGCCCGATGGTGGCGGTCATCCGGGGATCACCCCTTGCCCGTGCCGAGACTCTCGGCGTACGCCTGGACGTTGGCAGCGGCCTTCGCGGCGGTCCCCTTGCCCTTGGCCACGGCTTCCATCTCCTTGCCCAGCCGGGTGGCGACCTGCTGCCAGGTGCTCACCTGCGGGAACGCCCGGGTGTTCTTCAGCTGCGAGAGGAAGGCGTCCAGCAGCGGCTGGCCCGCGATGGCCGGGTTGGCCCAGGCGGAAGCGACGGCCGGCAACGAGCTGTACGCCTTGTACTGCGCGACCTGGGTGCTCGGCTTGGAGATGTACCGGATGAGCTTCCAGGCCGCGTCCGCGTTACCGCTGTCGGCGAGCACGCCCCAGCTGCCTCCGGCGGAGAAGGAGACACTGCCCGACGATCCGGCCGGCAGGGGTGCGGTGGCGACGTTGGAGGCCGTCCAGCCGGTCTTCTTCGCGACCGCGTCGAACTGGCCGATGACCCATGGGCCCGTGATCATGCAGGCGGTCTTGCCTGAGACGAAGTACGGCTGCGCGTCGAGGAACGTGGGCCCGCTGGTGTCGGCGATGCCCGAGGTGAAGAACGACGCGTTGTACTTGATCGCGTCGACCATCGCCGGCGTGTCGAGCGTCCACTTTCCGCCGGAGGAGAGCGGCGAGCCGCCCGCCTGCCAGGCGTACATCGCGACGTCCTGGCCGTTGAAGACGTCCCAGCCGATGTCCGCCCCGAGCCCGTGCCCGGCGCCGGCGCGCTGCAACGCCTTGAAGAACGGCACCACGTCGTCCCATGTCGTCGGCGCCTTGACACCTGCCTTCTTGGCGAGGTCGGAGCGGTAGACGAGCGCGTAGGTGTAGGCGTACCAGGGCACCGTGTAGGCGACGTTCTTCACCACACCGGCGTCCCACAGGCTCGTGAAGAAGGCGGACGGGTCGACGAGGCCCTTCGGGACGGGCCGCAGGATGGACGGATCGAGGAACTGCGCCTGCGACTCGGGGAAGAACTGGGCGACATCGGGCCCCTTGCCCGCCGCGATCGCCGACTGGAGCTTGGTGTAGTACTCGGCGTTCGGGATCAGCGTGAACTTCACCGTGAGCTTGGGGTTGGCGGCCTTGAAGGGCTTGATGACCTTGTCGAGCACGTTGGCATCGCCCTGGGCAGCCCAGACGTTGACGGTTCCCTTGGCCGGGGAGTTGTCGACGGGCTTGGCGGTGGCGGCGGTCGCAGCGTTGTCACTGCCGCGACCGCAGCCTGCCAGGGCGAAGCTGCCGAGGAGAGCTGTGCCGGCGGTCAGCCGTAGGACACCGCGTCTGGAGGGGTGGGACACGCTGGGCTCCTGTCTCATGGGCGCTGAGCACAGTGGGGGATTTCGGGGAAAGTAGCGAATTCGGTCCCAGGGGACGTGATCGGCGTGATAGTGCCTTTACGGCGTGGCAGCGACCGTAGAGGTGGCGGGTTGCCGTGGCATCGCGGATCGGTCACAGTGAAATTTCGGAACTTGTAGCAAAATCCCTCTATGCCTCATCCGGGCTCCGCGCGGCCAAGCACATCTGTCAGGGCCCGGGGGCTTCGGTGCGTGCCAAGAGTCTCACCCGTACTGGCCACAGCCCTGCACTTGTCGGCAAGCTGCCCTGTCCGGTCCGGTTGCGGCACCCTGCCCGACCCGCGGCATACGACGTCCGCTCACGCAAACGGCCCCGGACGAGGAATCCGAGGCCGAGTGGGAGCCCTCCCCGGGGGAGAAACCCCAGGTCAGAGCGGTAACGCGTTGTGCCCCCCGAAGGGTCGCAACAACATCTGCCGCACCCTGGCGTAACCGGCCGCCGTGCCGTCATCACCCCTGGAGGGGTCGCAACAGGTCGGCGACGATGGATACGCGGCGTTCGCGCTTGGCGCCCGTCATCACCCCTGGTGGGGTCGTAACATCCCCATCGCCTCCGCAATTTCCCGCGGTCCGTGGGGGCGCCCGTCATCAACCCTGGTGGGATCGCAACGGACACGTCTGAGCATGGCAGACACAGCGCCTGCCTGCTGTCGCAGCCCTGCTGAGATCGAAAAGTGGACAACGCGACGACCGCCAACAAGGTCCCGGGGTGACATCAGTCCAGCAATATTCACAACGCCGACGCGGTGCTCTCAGTGCCGCTCGTCTTAGCACTCCACTCACCAAGCGAGCAGGAGAAATAACGGAACGCTTAAGTAGATGGAAACCCTCTAGGGCTGATTAAATACCCGGCAGCGGTCCCGCGGCGGATCCTTTCCAAGAGGTCGACATCGCCCTTGGTGGTTCGCGAAAGTACCCCCGCGGTGGCCGAACCGGGATCTTTATCGTTCTCGACCTCAAGGATTTCACGGAATTCAACCAGCGGTATCCGCCACCTGCTGGGCTAGACGATTAAGAGGTCACGCGGATAGATGAGTGAGCCCTGGGCGTCCAGGAGACTTGGTGTCCCTGCGGGGGGTGACCCAGGCCTCAGATAGCGATGGCCGCGTCGGCGAGGGCGAAGAACGCCGCGACGACGGCGTGGCGTGTTCATAGCAACGTTAGGGCGCTGGCAAATCCGATCGCTCGGCCTTCGGGTTGAGGACGCCGTCGATGGCGATGGTCCGGTTGGGGCGGGCATACCAGGCCAGCACGGTGCTGAGCCAATCATTGCAGCACCAGGCCCCAGTCCGCGGCAAGGCCGCCTAATTATGCAAGCGTTGGGCCTTCTTCTGCGCCATCTGCGCAATCAGGACCAGGTTGGGGACGAGTTGCCTTGTTCGTCAGATGACCGGTCCTTGTCGAGCGCACTACGGCGACCAGCATCCGGGATCTGACCGCCCCGACATGCAACCGCTTCCGCAGCGTCTCTGCTGAAATCGGCCGTTGATAAGTCTCCCAATGCCAGGCGTCTTCTGCCAGCGCACGTTCCAGAAGATCCTCCCCATCGGATCCGTGCTGAGTGCGATGGTCCACCTCACTCGAAGACAGAACGTTCATTTGCTTTTGATCAATGTTGATGCTCTCCGGCGCAATCATCGCCTCAGTCTGTTCCACAGAGCACTCCTGAGCTCCTTGAGACTCAGGTGATTTCTCACGGTCAAGACCACTGATGGCCTGCAGAAGTCCTGGCCCCACCTCGGCCCAACCGATCAACAGCAACGGCCCAACCGCGTCAAAAGCAGCTTTGCCGTTCTGGCCGGCAAGCAGCGGATCCGTCACGTTCAATGCCAAGGTCATCAGGCTGGAAAAGACCAGCAACCGACGTGCCGGCCGGAGCTGCTCCCGATTCGCACCCTGCAGCGCGAGGTATCGGGTGCCCAGCAGCAAGCCCAGCACAGAAAGATCCACCGCAGGGGCCACCAGGGGGGCCACCCACGGCGGCACGCCCAACCGGACTGCAAGAGTCCATACGTTGCCGAAGCCGAACAAGAACGTCAGCCCCACCACCGCGGCCATGATTAGTGTTACCGCGCGAAGAGTTACCTCCCGCTCCAAGGAAGCGTTCGTACCCCTGTTGGCATGTATCGACCCCTCACCAACCATTAGTCCGTCCCCCGCTGCGGCAGGGCGGCGGGCTCAAAACTCCCCTTGATCACCAGCCTGCCGACGAAATTCCGCAGGTGGGGACGACCATCCTTCTGTGTGGCGCCCTGCCGAAGGCACCAACCTGCGGTACACACCGGCAGGAGCATCTCCGCTTCGTCAGGCATTCGGCGACACCAGAGGTCGAGGCTCCCCCAGTCGCTTCTCCCTCGCGGCCCCCACTTCGTCTGAGCGATGCCCTGACCGAGCCGGCGGCGCTCTCTGGTCATGCGAAGGCACCCCCGCTCAGCGGGCTGGGAGGGGGTGCCAGCAAGCGGACCCAGTGCACAACCAGTGCACACTCGCGCGGGAACTCCCGGGAACTTCCAGGTAAACGCCCCCCCCAGTTCGCCACCGCCGCCCGCCGGGCCGACGGTGACGAGCACTGGAGCACCTGTGGTCCCTGCTCGACGCGGGCGCCGACATCAACGCCGCCAACCTCCGGTCAGACCCTCCTCGACCTGACCATCCGGTCGGACCCGTACCCCGAGCGTCAGATACACCTCCTGCTGGACCGGGGAGCCGTCAGCCGCGAACTCGCTGACACACACGTGGACGCACTCGTCGCCAGGCTGCCGTACCGCGACGAGGACCTCGCTGCGCATCCTGCGGAACCAGGTCCGCTTCCTCCTCACCACGGGCGCCCCGTACGACCACCCGTTGGACGCAATGCTCGCCACCGTCGCCCCGGCACGGACGGCAGGACGGCCCGCGAAAGCGCCCAGCACCATGTCGCCCACGGCCTGACCCACTACCGGGCGGTGGCGGACCAGCTGGCCACCTGAAGCCGCGGAGGCGCGGAGGCGCGGAGGCGCGGAGGTACCGACGGGCGCATGGTGTATGACCGGCGCACGCAATCCGCCCCGGCACGACGGCGCCCGACGACGGTCCACAGGGATAGGGCGGGGAAGCATCGTGCGCTCGGCTGTCCGGTTGATGTCGTCCGGTCGACGATTGTCATCCGTTTGACGCTGTGCATCACTGTGAGCAGGAGAACCGGCGGGGTGCCCTGGGCTTGCGTTCTTCGCCCGGGGCCGGACTTCTCGGCAGATTTGCCCTCGGAGAGGACCCCATCATGTTGCTCTTGGCCGATCCCCAGACCCTGTCGGCGACCGACGCCGTCGCACGGCGAAGCACCCTGCTGCTGACGCCGTCCGTTGCCACCATCCCGGTCGGCGGCTCGCCATTGGGCGTGACGCTGACCCCGGACGGGGGACGGGCGTACGTCGCGAACCAGTCCTCGGACGACATCAGCGTCATCGACACCGCCACGAACACCGTCACCCTGACCATCGCCGCGCCCGGTGGACCGAGCCTGCTGTCCTTCCCGCCGGACGGCACCCGCGCGTACGTAACCCTGTTCGACACCGGCGGCGTCGGTGTGATCGACACCGCCACCAACGTCCTCACGACAACCATCCCGGTCGGTGCCGGAACCGTCCAGGCCGTGTTCACACCGGACGGCACCCGCGCCTACGTCACGTGCCAGACCGCCGGTGTCGTCGGCGTCATCGACACCGCCACGAACTCGGTCACCACCACCATCACCGGCCTCAGCCTTCCGACCGGGGCAGCGGTCTCCCCGGACGGCACCCGGGTCTACGTGCCCAACGCCGGCGACGGCACCGTGGCCGTGATCGACACCGCCACCAACACCGTCAGCGCGAGCATCCTCACCGGTGACGTACCCATCCTCGTCGCCCTCACACCGGACGGCACCCGCGCCTATGTCAGCGTCGCCGGGGAGAACGCAGTCAAGGTAATCGACACCGTGACCAACACGGTGACCGCCGCCATCCCCGTGGGCAACGGCCCTCGTGTGGTGGCCATGAGCCCGGACGGGACCGCCGTCTACGTGGCCGATCTCAGCGCCAACACCGTCACGGTGATCGACACCGCCACCAACACCGCCGTCGACAGCATCCCGGTGGGCAACAGCCCGATCGGCGTCGCGGTCTCCCCGGACTCGTCCCGCCTGTACGTCACCAACAGCGCCGACAACACCGTCAGCGTGATCGCACTGACCCTGATGCCCGGTCAGGGCACCACCGGGGGCGGGACCATCGTGACCATCCGCGGTCACAACCTGGCAGCCGCCACCGCGGTGCACTTCGGCGGCGCCGCGGCCACGATCCTCTCCAACACCGCGACCTCGATCACCGTCAGAACCCCGCCCGGATCGGGCGCGGTCCCGGTGACGGTCACCACCCCCGGTGGTACCGCCGGTTTCGGCACCTTCGTCTACCGCCCCGCCCCGCTGCTGTCCGGCATCAGCACCACCAGCAACCCCTATGGAGGGGCAGGACCCGCGATGGGTCCGGTCAACGGCGGAGGCACCGCGGTCATCACCGGAGTCAACCTCTCGGGCGCCATGGCCGTGCGCTTCGGCTCCCGTCAGGCCGTCATCCAGTCCGTCACCGACACCGCGATCACCGTCACGGTCCCCAGCGCCTCCGCCCCCGGCCCCGTACCGGTCACCGTCGTCACACCCGGCGGAACCGCAGGCGGTCTCACCTTCACCTACGTAGCCGGACCCACCGTGTCCGGTGCGGTCCCCACCACCGGACGCACCGCCGGGGGCACCGACGTCACCCTCACGGGCACCGGCCTGGCCACCACGGACCAGGTCACCTTCGACGGCGTCGTCGCTCCCTTCACCGTCGTCTCCGACACCACGGTCACCGCCATCGCCCCGCCCCACCCCGCCGCCGACAACATCACCATCACGGTCACCACCCTCGGCGGCACCACCTCCTGGAGCGGCTTCAGCTACCAGGACCCCACCATCTGACGTGTCCGAAGGCCGCTCTCCACGGCCGATCCCGTCCGCGCCGGCCCCGAACCGACTCCATGCCGTCGGCTCGGGCGGGCTGTCATCGCTGCCCCCTGACGGGGACGTCGCGGGCCAGGGAGGTCTGCTCGAACGGGTCGCGCTGCTTCGGGAAGCTCGCGGCGCATTCGCCCGGGCGGGCGTAGACGACGCCACCACCGGCACTCGCGCCGTACCCGATCGCGACGACGACCGGCCTGCCCGTCGGCCGCTGACAGCGAGCGCAGATCTGGATCGTCACCGGCCCACCGCCTCCTCGGCGGCGACCGCCCGGGCCATCGCCAGGCGCCGCAGGTGAGGATCGGTGGTCAGGCGTCCATCAGGGCCCGCCGGGATCCGCCAGTGCAGGCGCGGACCCTCCATCCAGTCCGTCGGCGGCACACCGACGTAGGTGACCTCGGCACCGTGCGTGCCGAGAGCGTGGATGCCCTTGTGGAGACGCCTCCAGTACTGGGCGTGACCCGAGGGGATGAACCAGTACATCAGGCCGTGGTCAGCGATGACGGCGCCGGACGCGTCGCCGAGCAACTCCAGGGCGCGTTCGCCTAGGGCGTGTTTCGGAAGTGGATCTCGGGACGGCTCGACATCTGGGCGAGTATGTCTGCCTCGCAAGATCGGCAGCGGTCGGTTGGCAGGTGCTGGTAGTAGTCGGCCATGGCAGGAGATCTGTGGACGCCCGCGGTTTCGATGGTCGGTGTGGCTGTGGGAGGTGCGCTGACGTATCTGACCCAGCGCACAACGCAGCGGGCGGCCGACCGGGCCGAGGAACAAAGACGAGCTGCGGCGTTGGCGGAGGAGCGACGTGCCGAGCAAATCAGGACCGTGCTGGAGTTCGTCCGGTTCGCCCTGGAGACCGAGGGCGTGGCTCATGCACGACCGCCCCAGTGGGAGGTCGGTGATGAGTGGTACCGGACGGCCAGGCCGACCATCGACGGCCTGCGCATATCCGAGAACGGCGTCCATCTACTGTGCGCCTCCGGCCTTCACGCACCGACGACCGCCTATGCCCGCGCCTTGAATCAGGCGGTCTGGCAAGAGGGGGCCGGAACGAGCCTGGCCGAGCGCCTGGAGCCGTTCAAGGCGGAGTTCCTCGCTGCCGCACGCCGCAGCTTGAGCTGACATCGCAGGTCACAGCCACTCGTTGATCGCGACTACCAAAACGGTCGCCTCGTAGCGCACGGCCAGCTTGATGCCCCTATGGATGTCAACGAGCGGGCATTGGTGCTGCGGATCGCCTTCTGGATGTGAGGAGGGCCTGGTAGATCTCGCGAGCGACGTAGCGTTTGAGGCAGCGGATGGCTTCGCGTCGTGTCTTGCCCTCGGTGACCCGTCGTTCCACGTAGGAACGGGTGCGTGTGTCCCAGCGCAGGCGGGCGATGACGATGGTGTGGAGCGCTGAATTGGCCTGGCGGTCGCCGCCGCGGTTGAGCCTGCGTCGCTGGGTCTTTCCGGACGATGCCTCCACGGGACTGGCGCCGCAGAGAGCGGCAAACGATGCCTCGCTGGCCAAGCGGTCGGGGTTGTCGCCAGCTGCTGTCAGCAAGGCAGCAGCAGTATCGGGACCGACGCCGTAGAGGCCCAGCAGGTCGGGCGCGCAAGCGCCGATCGCGGTACTGATTCGGGCCGTGAGGTCGTTGATCTCCTCGGTGAGGTGCAGGATCCGCCTGGCCAGCAACCGCAGCGTGTGGCGGGATGCCACCTGCGGCCCCGTGCCCTGCGCCGGCCCCAGCTGCGAACACCGGCGGATAAGTTTGGGGTTGCTCAGCCCGGCCAGAGACTCCCGAAGCGCCGGGTCAGCCGCCACGAGAACGGCCTTGAGCT
>NZ_JBHYVB010000297.1:0-10773 GCF_042750115.1 Streptomyces sp. NPDC059455 | reverse complement strand
CGTCACGGGCGTCCACCGCACCGCCCTCGTACAGCAGGCCCACCGTGTCGCGGGTGACCCCGACCATGTCGGAGTATCCGGACCACTCGGGGGGGTGGGGAGGGGGGCGGGGGGGACCCGCCCCCGGGGGGGGCCCGGCGTTGTGCCGCTACGCCCCTTCGCGGGCCGTGCGCGCCGCGCGGGCCAGGTCCAGGTCGGTGGTCTCCGGCGCCAGGAACTGTGACACGACGGCGCCGACCACCAGCACTCCGGCGCCGACCAGGAGCACGAACTCCGCTCCGAAGTGGTCGAGCCCCATCGGCAGCAGGAACGTACCGATCGCGGCACCCACCCGGCTCATGGCCGTGGCGAAGCCGACGCCCGTGGTGCGCAGGGATGTGGGGAACACCTCCAGCGGATAGACCGCGGTCAGCGCGGAGGAGGCGGCGTTGAGGAAGATGAAGAACAGGAAGCCGACGACGATGACGGGGGTGGAGGACGGCCACACCGCCACCAGGGCCAGACACCCGGCCGTGATCCAGAACGGCGGGATCAGCAGCCTGCGGCGGCCGATCCGCTCCACGACCAGGCACCCCGCGGTGACACCGGCCACGGCGGTGAAGGAGTAGACGAGCAGCGCCGCCACCGCGTTGTCCCCCATGTGCAGTGCCTCGAAGACGTCCGTCCAGAAGGTGCCGATGGCGAAGTACGGCAGCACGAGGGCGGCCCAGAAGACGCTGGCGAACACCGTGGAGCGGAGATGCCGCCGGCTGAAGAGCGCACGGAACCCGTCCTGCCGCACTTCGTCGCGCTCGTCGAGTTCCGCGGCGACATCCACCTCGATGCCGTACTTGTCGATCAGCGCCTCCGCCTCGTCCCGGCGCCCCTGGCTCAGCAGCCAGCGCGCGGACTCCGGGATGCCACCGCGCAGGGCCACACACACCAGCGCGATCAGCGCGCTGCTCGCCAGGGACCAGCGCCAGCCGCCGTCGACGGAGGCGAACAGCGCCCCCACGACCGTGGCCAGCGCATACCCCAGGTACCAGCTGATCTCCAGGCTCGCCAGCAGCCGCCCGCGGCCACGTCGGCCCGCGTACTCCGACAGCAGCGGCGCGCCGATCGCGTACTCGCCGCCGATCGCCACACCCATCACCAGCCGGATGAGGAAGAGCTGTGTGCCGTCCACGACGAAGAACTGGAGCACCGAGCCGACCAGGAAGATCAACATGTCGATGAGGAACACCGGCCGCCGTCCGAACCGGTCGGCCAGCCGGCCGAAGACCGGCCCTCCGACGAAGATGCCGATCAGCGGTGCGGCACCGACCAGCCCCTGTTCCACGGAGGTCAGATGGAGGTCGTCGGTGATCGCCCCCATCGCGAGGCCGATGCCACCGATGATGTAGCCGTCGATTCCCTGGCCGATCTGGGTGGCCAGCTTCAGCTTGGTGTGCAGCCGCTTCCGTTCGCGTTCGGTGGCGGGTGCGCCCGGCGGTGTGCTGGGCTCGTTGTGCTCGGTCACAGGCGTCGTTGCCATGCGCGGGTCCTTACCTAGTGAGGGGGGAGGGCGTCAGCCGGTCGGCCAGTCGAGGGCGATGTACTGCGTTTCCAGGAACGCCTCGATGCCCTCGCGGCCACCCTCCCGGCCCAGGCCCGACTGCTTGACGCCGCCGAAGGGCGCCGCCGGGTCGGAGAGCAGGCCACGGTTGAGGCCGACCATGCCGCTCTCCAGGCGTTCGGCGATGCGCAGGGCCCTGGCCACGTCGCGCGAGTAGATGTACGAGGCGAGTCCGTGCACCGTCGCGTTGGCGCGGGCCACCAGTTCGTCCTCGTCGGTGAAGGCGGCCAGGGGCGCGACCGGCCCGAAGACCTCCTCGTTCATGATCCGGGCGTTCTCGGGGACGTCCACCAGGACGGTCGCCGGGTGGTAGCGGCCGGGGCCCTCGGGCACGCTGCCCCGCGCGGCGACCTTCGCGCCACGCCCGACCGCGTCGTCGACCAGGGAGCGGATGGACTCCACGGCGGTCCGGTTGATCATCGGGCCGAGGGTGACGCCCTCCTCCAGACCCGCTCCGGCGCGTACCGCGGTCATGGCCGCCGCGAACTTCTCGGTGAACTCGGCGGCGACCGACTGATGGACGTAGAACCGGTTGGCGGCGATGCAGACCTCGCCACCGCCCCGCATCTTGGCGTCCATCGCACCGCGCACCGCGGCGTCCACGTCGGCGTCCTCGCAGACGATGAAGGGGGCGTTGCCGCCCAGTTCCATGGTCACGTTGACGACGTTCGCCGCCGCCTGCTCCAGGAGTTTCCGGCCGGTCGCGGTGGAGCCGGTGAAGGAGAACTTGCGGACCCGCTCGTCGCGGAGCCAGCCGGAGACCACCTCGGGTGCGCGGTCGGTGGGCAGCACGTTCAGCAGCCCGTCGGGCAGGCCCGCCTCGCTCATCAGGGCGGCGATCGCGAGGGCGGTGAGCGGGGTGTCCGGGGCCGGTTTGAGGAGCACCGGGCAGCCGGCGGCGAGCGCCGGGGCGATCTTCCGGGTGGCCATCGCGGCCGGGAAGTTCCAGGGGGTGACGAAGGCGGTGACGCCCACCGGATGCCTGCGTACGACATGGCGGAAGCCGCCACCGGGCGCGTCGCCGAACGAGGAGCCGATCCGCACCGCCTCCTCGGCGAACCAGCGGAAGAACTCCGCCGCGTAACCGACCTCGGCCACCGCGTCCCGGTACGCCTTGCCGTTTTCCAGGACGATCAGGCGGGCGAGGGTGTCGGTGTGCTCACGCATCAGCGCGAAGGCGGTGTGCAGCACCTCCGAGCGACGGCGCGGCGGCGTCGCCCGCCATCCGGCGGCGGCCTCTTGGGCCGCGTCGACCGCCGCCACGGCGTCGCCCGGACCCGCCGCGGACACCTCGCGGATCAGCTCCGCGGTGGCCGGGTCGTGCACGGGAAACGTCCGTCCGTCCTCGGCCGCACACCAGCGGCCGGCGATGAACACATCGCCTTCGGCGAACGGCGCCTTGACGAGGGTTTCTATGCCGGGGAGGTTCATGAGCTGCTCTTTTCTCCGTTCCGAACGAGGGCTGGTCCGGTTCGCGGTGAATTTACGAGCGCGTCATACGGCCGACAAGGCCGCTTCTCGGATCGCAATGGTGGTTGCTGTCAGGGCAACTCACCGCATACGACAGGGAGGGGACGGGCGTGGGCCACCCGGCCGGGACGTCCTCAGGTGAGCCGTGCCCGGGGGAACGGGGTGTTCCGCGGCTCCCAGCCCAGCAGCGCGGAGACGCGTGCCGCCGCCTTGGCGGTGGTGCGGCCCGCCTCGTCCAGGCGGTCGCCGAGCCGGGACTTGGGCGCCGAGATGTTGATCGCCGCCACGACCCGTCCCCGGAAGTCGCGCACCGGCGCGGAGACTCCGACCAGACCGGCCTCGAATTCCTCGCTCACCCTCGCGTACCCCTGGCGCGACGCCTTCTGGATCAGCGCCCACAGCTCGGGAATCGGCGGGGTGGAGGTGGTGCCGAAGCGGACGTACAGCTCGTCGGGCGTGGCATCGGCCAGCAGCACACGCCCGGCCGAGGTCTGCCACGCGGGCACTCCGCGCCCCTCCCAGCCGTGGACGCGGAAGGAGTGTCCGGAGACCGAGAGCAGGGTGAGCACCTCGCGGTCGCTCAGGACACACAGATGGCTGGTCTCCTCCACGTCCGCCGACAGCGCGTGCATCACCGGCTCGGCCATGCGCACCAGCCGGTTCTGCGAGGTCCGCGCGACCAGTGAGAAGAGCCGCCAGCCCAGCCGGTACTCCAGGGTGTCGGGGTCCCGCTCCACGATCCCCGCGGCGGCCAGGGCCTTGAGGGCCCGCGAGACCTGGGTCTTCTCCCGGCCCACCAGCTGTGCCAGGCGTACGACGCCGAGCCCGCCGGCGTTCTGGGCCTCGTCGGAGGCGAGCGCCTCCAGCAGGTCGATGTCACGGCGCAGCCCGTGGCCGCGCTGGGCGATGGTGTCTCCGGGGCCGGAGGAGTCGGCCCGGGGGCCCGCGCCATGCGCGTCGGCGGGGTCCTCGGGGCCGTCGGTGCCGCGAGGGGGGAGGTTTGTCACGCGCGCCATCCTAAGCGCGCGCCCCTGGGAACCCCCAGGTCAGCCGCCGGGTTGTCGGGAGAGCAACCGGCATTTCGATTCCAGCGGGTGCCTTGCGAGGGGGTGGCGGCGGTTCTAGATTCGCCGCATCGGACCGGATGAACTGCGGTGAATGCGAGGTTCATCCCGTCGGTCCGCCGATTCCCCGCTCCCGGAGATCCAGGAGATCCCATGCCATCGCCTTTTGCCCCGACCGCCCTGATCGGCGAGTCCTTCGCCGGGGAGGGTGCCAACGCCGCGCACACGAACGTCGTGATCGGACGCAAGGGCGGACCCGTCGAGACGGCCTGGGCCACGGCGCTGGCCACGCCCAGCGCCGGACACGTCCCGTTTCTGACGATCGTGCGGCCCTCGGTCCCGGTGAAGCCGCTGACGCTGTTCGTCACGAAGGCCGCCGCCGATGGTGAGCTGCACCAGCGCGCCACGTGGGGCTCCGCCCAGGCCGGTCTGGCGCAGGGCGTCACGGACGCGGTCCGGGACGGTCTGCTGCCCGCCGAGGAGGCCGACGATCTGCTGATCATCGCCGCGGTCTGGGTGAACCCGGCGGTCGACGACCTGGATGTGTCCTTCCGCAACCAGCGCTCCGCCGCGTACGAGGCGGTGCGGGCCGCGGTGAACGCCACCCCGACCGTGGCCGATGTCCTCGCGACCGCCGAGGAAGGCCCGGCCAACCCGTTCTACGCCCCCACCTCCGAGGCGCTCATCCGATGAAGATCACGGACATCACCCTGGACCGGCTGCGGCTGGAGCTGGACCCGCCGTTCCGGGCCGCCTGGGACCCCGAGCCGCGGCGCCACTTCGACGCGACGATCGTCCGCGTCCACACCGACGAGGGGATCACCGGCATCGGCTCCGGGGATCTCATGGACGGCTTCGACACCTACAAGCACCTGTTCGTCGGCGAGGACCCGCTCGACATCACCCGGCATGTCAAAGCCATCGAGACCGCGAACTTCCACGGCGCCCACTACTGGCCGCTGGAGGCGGCGCTGTGGGACATCATCGGCAAGGTCCACGGCCGCCCGGTGGCGGAGCTGTTCGGCAACGCGGCCAAGAAGCTCCCCGCCTACGCCTCCTGCGGTGAGCTCAAATCGCCCGAGGAGCGCGTGGCCACCGCGCTGAAGGTCCGCGCGGCGGGCTTCCGCGCGATGAAGATCCGCATCGACCGCGACCGGGTGGACGAGGGGATCGCCGCGGTCCGCGCGGTGCGCGAGGAGCTGGGCGCGGACTTCGAGATCATGGTGGATCTGAACCAGTCGTGGCGCATGGCGGGCGACACCGCGGGCGCCACCGATCTCGCCCGGACCCGCAAGATCATCGCGCGGCTGGCCGAACTCGATGTGTTCTGGGTCGAGGAGCCGCTGCCCTACTGCGACGTGGCGGGCTTCAAGCGCCTGCGGGCGGAGAACCCCGGGGTGCGGATCGCCGCGGGCGAGATGCACCATTCCCCCACCGAGCTGCTGCGCTACCTCGAGGAGGACGCCCTCGACATCTATCAGATGGACGTGGTGCTCGCGATCGGCATGCACCGCGCCCGCACCCTGGCGGAAGTGGCGCGGCTCAAGCACCGCCACTTCACCCCGCACAGCTGGACCAACGGCATCGGTGTGCTGGCCAATCTGCACGTGGCGGCGGGGGTCGGCGGCGGCCCGTTCTTCGAGTTTCCCTACGACCCGCCCGGGTGGACCCCGGAGCGCCGGGACTTCATGCTCGCCGACCCGGTGCGGGTGGGCGGCGACGGCGACCTCGAGGTGCCCGCGAGGCCGGGCCTCGGCATCGAGCTGGACGAAGACGCGATCGACCGGTGGAGGATCACATGACGCACGGCATCGACGCCCTGCTCTCCCGTACGCACGACCAGTGGCTGGCTGCGGCCGACCAACTGACCTTCGAGACAAGGCCGTTCATCGACGGCCACTTCACCGACGCCCTCTCCGGCGACACCTTCATCAGCATCTCGCCGCGCGATGGCGCGGTGCTCGCCAAGGTGCAGGCGGCCGGCGCCGAGGACGTGGACCGTGCCGTACGCGGTGCGCGCGACGCCTTCGAGGACGGACGCTGGCGTGACCTCCCGCCCAAGGAGCGCAAGCGCGTCCTGCTGCGCTGGGCCGACCTGATCCGGGAGAACGCGGAGGAGTTCGCCCTCCTCGACACCCTGGAGATGGGCAAGCCCATCACCGAGTCCGTGCGGATCGATGTGGACAAGGCCGCCGAGACCATCGCCTGGTACGCCGAGGCCATCGACAAGACCTACGACGAGGTGGCGCCGACGCCCAGGGACGCGCTCGCCCTGATCACCCGGGAGCCCCTGGGTGTCGTCGGCGCGGTCATCCCGTGGAACTACGCGCTGCTCATCGCCAGTTGGAAGCTGGGCCCGGCCCTGGCCACCGGCAACAGCGTCGTACTCAAGCCCGCCGAGCAGACGTCCCTGGCCGCCCTGCGCCTGGCCGCCCTCGCCACCGAGGCGGGTCTGCCGGACGGGGTGTTCAACGTCGTCCCCGGGCGCGGCGAGGTCGCCGGGCAGGCGCTGGGCCGCCACCCCGAGGTCGACAAGATCGCCTTCACGGGCTCGGTGGAGGTGGCCCGGCTCTTCCAGGTGTACGCGGGCGAGTCCAACGGCAAGCAGGTGGCCGTCGAGGCGGGTGGCAAGTCGCCCCAGCTCGTGCTGGCGGACGCCGACATCGAGGCCGCCGCGTCGGCCGTGGCATGGGGCATCTTCTACAACGCCGGGCAGACCTGCAACGCCGGTTCCCGCGTCGTGGTCCACGCCTCCGTCAAGGACCGGCTCCTGGACGCGGTGCGCCGGATCACCGACGACACCTTCCGGATGGGCGACCCGCTCGACCCGGCCACCGTCATGGGCCCCCTGGTCGACGAGAACCAGCTGGCCTCGGTCCTCAGCCATATCGAGCGTGGTGTGGCGGACGGGGCGGCCGTGGTGTTCGGCGGTGGCCGCACCCTCACCGAGTCGGGCGGCAGCTATGTCGAACCGACCGTCCTGGACGGGGTGGTGAACACCTCCGCCGTCGCCCAGCGGGAAATCTTCGGCCCGGTCCTGGCCGTCGTCTCCTACGACGGCGACGCCGACGAGGGGATCCGACTGGCCAACGAGAGCGACTACGGGCTCGTCGCCTCCGTCTGGACCCGTGACGTGGCCGTCGCCCACCGCGCCGCCAAGCGGCTCCGGGCCGGAACGGTCTGGATCAACACCTTCGACGCCAGCGATGTCATCACCCCGTTCGGCGGCTTCAAGGCCACCGGTGCGGGCCGTGACAAGTCCCTGCACGCGCTGGACGCGTACACCGCTCTGAAGACCACCTGGGTCAACCTGGCCTGAGCCGGTCACGGTTCACGGCCACCTCCACAACGCCCCTCTCCCCTTACTTTCTCTTCTCACCACAGCGAGGACAACGATGAGGATCGGTTTCATCGGCCTGGGCAACATGGGTCGCCATATGGCCCGCCACCTGATCCAGGCGGGTCACCAGGTCACCGTGCACGACATCCGCCCCGAGGCCGCCGCGGAGCATCTCGCGCTCGGCGCCGGATGGGCCGACACGCCCGCCGCGTGCGCGGACGGCGTGGAGCTCCTGATCACCAGCCTGCCGACGCCGCGTGTCGTCGAGGACGTCCTGCTGCGCGGTGGCGCCGCCGCGGCCCTGACGCCGGGGACCCTGTGGGTCGACATGTCGACCTCGACCCCGGCGGCCGCCGAGCGGATCGCCGCCGAGGTGCTGGACGCCCAGCAGGTGCGCCGGCTCGACGCGCCCGTCTGCGGGATGTCGCACGGCGCCGACTCCGGCACCCTGCAGATCTTCGTCGGCGGCGCCGAGGACGACTTCCGGGCCGCGCTGCCCGCGCTGGAGGCGATGGGCGACCCGAAGCGCATCCTGCACGTCGGCCCGCTCGGCGCCGGTTACACGGTCAAGCTGCTGCTCAACCTGCTGTGGTTCAGCAAGCTCGTGGCCACCTCGGAGGTGTTCGCGATGGGCGCCAAGGCGGGCGTCGACCTCGGCCTGCTGCGTGATTCCCTGCTCAAGAGCTCCGCCTCGTCCTACTTCCTGGAGCACGACTTCATCCGCGTCCTCACCGACGGCGACTACGACGACTCCTTCGCCATGGTCCTCGCCTGCAAGGACCTCGGCCTCGCCATCGACCTCGGCCGCGACCTGGGCGTGCCCACCGAACTGTCGGCGGTGGTCGAGCAGATCTTCCGCCGCTCCAGGACCGAGCACGGCGACCTCGCGGGCGAGATGAGCCCCGTGCGCCTCTACGAGGCCCTCGCCGGGCAGGAGTTCCGGCTGGCCATCCAGGCCACCGCACCGGTGGGCGCGACCGTCGCGGTCTGAGCACGAGCGAACGCCACCCCGCCCCACGACGTCAGGAGCCGCACCCATGACCCCTTCCGGGCCCGGCGGTCCCACACCGCTGAGCATCGACCCCACCTGCCGTATCGAGTTCGGCCCCGGCCGCATCGGCCGGCTCCCCGCCCTGATCGCGGCGACCGGCCACGATCGCGCCTTCGTCGTCACCGACCGCGGTCTGCGCGCCGCGGGTGTCCTCGAGCCGGCCCTCAAGGCCCTCGAGGCCGCCGGGCTGGAGTACGCCGTCTACGACGAAGTGGCGCCCAATCCGTCCACCGCCAACGTCGACGCCGGTGCCGCACGGGCCCGTACGTTCGGCACCGCCGCGGTCGTCGCCCTCGGCGGGGGCTCCGTACTCGACGCGGCGAAGGGCATCGCCCTGCTGGTCGGCAACCCGGGCGCCACGGCCGCCGACGCCGACGACCTCTGGGAGGCGGGCGACGGGCTACCGCTCGTCGCGATCCCCACCACCTCCGGCACCGGCGCCGAGACCAACGGCTTCGGGGTCATCGAGGACACCGCCGCCTGCCACAAGGTGTACATCGGCCACCCGTCGGTGAAGCCGTGCGTCGCGCTGCTCGACCCCGAGCTCACCCTGGGCCTGCCCGCGCCCGCCACCGCCGCCACCGGCATCGACGCCCTCGTGCACGGCATCGAGTCGCTCGCCTCGCGCGGCGCGAACCCGATCTCCACCGCCTATGCCACGCAGGCCGTGGCCATGGTCAGCCGCGCCCTGCCCGCCGCGTACCGGAACGGCTCGGACCTCGACGCCCGCGCCGAGCTGATGCTGGGTGCCCATCTCGCGGGCCAGGCACTCACCCTCTCCGGGCTCGGGCTCGTCCACGGCATCGGCCATGTGCTGACCGCGCACACCGGCACGCCACACGGCGTCGCCCTCGCCGCCGTCCTCGAGGAGGTGATGGAGTTCAACGCTCCCGCCGCACAGGGCGCCTATGAACAGGTGGCGCGGGCCATGCGCCTCGCGCCTCCCGCCGACGGGGACTGGGCGCGGGCAGCCATCGACGGAGTACGCGAGATCGCGGGCACCGTCGAGGTGAAACGCCCCCTGAGGACGCTCGGCGCCGACCGCGCCATGCTGCCCTCCATCGCCGCCGGGGCGGTGGCGGACCCGGTGACGAAGAACAATCCGCTGTCGCCCGATCAGACGCAGGTCCTGAACATCCTCACCACCACATACTGATCGCCACCACGTACTGATCAGCACCCCAGGTTGATCCCGGCGCCTGGATCGTGACCCCGACGATCCAGGCGCCGTGGCAATGGCTGTCACATCCCGCTCGGCGCCGTGCCCGAGCCCGTCGAGGTGCTGTGGAACAACCCCAAGGTGGCCGAGACCAACCAGGAGTTCTCGGCCGGACTGCACACCTGGGATGCCGCCGACACGAGTCTCAAGACGTTCGCGCACATGGCCGTCGCGGCCCAGACCGGCTGCAGCTGGTGCCTCGACGTCAACTACTTCCTCGCGCTGATACCAGAATCTGGACCCGACCAAGGCCGCCCAGGTGCCGCGCTGGCGGGAGTCGGAGGTGTTCACACCGCTGGAGCGGGACGTCCTCGCCTACGCCGAGGCCATGACCAACACACCGCCGACCGTCACCGACGAGCTGTCCGCCCGCCTGCTCGACCGGCTCGGCCCGGCGGCGCTGGTCGAACTCACCGTGTTCATCGCCTTCGCCAACTTCGCGAGCCGGTCCAACACGGCGCTCGGCATCACCTCGCAGGGCTACTCCGACGCCTGCGAGATTCCCCTGGCCGCGCGTCCCGCGCCGTCCGGCGTAGCGTCCACGGCATGACCCAGGCCCCCTTCGTCGCCCATCGCGGCCTGCTGTTCACGGTCGCCTACGAGATGCTCGGGTCGGCCGCCGACGCGGAGGACGTGGTCCAGGAGTCCTGGCTGCGGTGGGCCGACGTCGACCCGATGTCGCCGAGGATGTCGAACTCGCGGAGAGCGTGTCGATCGCCGCGGATGCGGGTGAGCCGGTCGGAGCAGCAGGCCGTGGTGGAGCGGTTCCTGGTCGCGTTGCGGACCGGGCGGTTGCGGGAGCTGTTGGAGGTCATGGCGCCGGACGTGGTCATGATCACCGACGGAGGCGGGGTGGTGGCCGCCGCCCTGGTCCCGATCCACGGGGCCGAAGAAGTGGCGAAGGTGCTCGCGCGCGCGAACCAGGTGGTGGCCGCGTTGGAGACGACGCCCGTATGGCTCAACGGCGCCCCCGCGGGACCGGGAGCCAGAGAACGCCAGACCGCCCCCGGGGGGCACCGAGTGGGGAACACGGGG
>NZ_JBHYVB010000296.1:0-10845 GCF_042750115.1 Streptomyces sp. NPDC059455 | reverse complement strand
CCTCCCAGCGGTAGCTGGGGGAGCTTGAGGACACGCCCGAAGGGCGTTCGCGAGGGCCCGGGGCGGAGCCCCGACGGGGGCCGGGGGCGGAGCCCCAGATTCGGGAAGGGGCGGGAGGGGAGTAGCTCGCCGTAGGCGTTGATCCGCCGGGCACCGCCTCATGCGGGCTGTCTCACAGCCGTTCCGCTTCCGTCGCGACGTACTCCTTGCGCAGGGTGTCCAGGACGGGATGCCCCGGGTCGAACTCCACCCCGTCGATCGACCGGATCGCCCGCACGCCCACCCCCGCGTTCAGCGCGAAGGCCGCGCGCATGTCGCCGAGGCGGTCGGAACCGATCCGCTCGGTGTGCTGCGGGCCGCCGTGGCCGCGGCGGAGCAGTTCCTGGGTGACGCCGGGCAGGCACGCGGCGTCCGGCCACAGCAGGCGATCGCCGTCGAAGAACCCCACGTTCCAGGTCGCGCCCTCGGACACCGCGCCCCGTTCGTCCGTCAGCAGCACATCGTCGTAGCCGTCGAGCTGGGCCAGGCGGCGCAGCCGCAACAGCCCGAAGAGGCCGACGTGTTTGACCTCCGGCAGGTCGCGGTGGTGCGGTGCGGTGCGCACGTTCAGCGGGGGCAGCGAGGGCGCGGCGGCGGGCCGGGTGGTGACCAGGATCCGCGGCGTGGCCTCGGCCCCGGGCCGCTCCAGGCCGAGGTCGGGGTCGTACACGGTCACCCGGACGGTGAGCGGTCCCGTGGTGTCCGCGACGGTGCGCCGGACCAGTTCGCGGATGCGCTCCCGGTCCGGGTCGGTGCCGAACAGCACACCGCAGTCCCGTACCAGCCGGTCCAGGTGGAGGGACAGCCCGCGTACCCGCCCGTCTTCCACCCGCATGGTGGTGAAGTGGCCGTAGTTGGTCATGGCCAGCGCCGTCAGCTCGCGGATGCCCGCCGGTTCCCCGTTCAGCTCTGTCATGGGGCCAGTCTTACAGCCGGGGGGTGGACGGACTCGGCGAGTCGCCCGAGCTTGTCGGGGTTGATCAGGCCGTAGATGCCGCGCACCCGCTCGCCGTCCGGCGCGGGGTCGAACACCGCGGCCGCGTACAGCGTTCCGCCGATGAACAGGACCACCCCCGGGCCCCCGTTGATCTGTACCGGGCGCGCGTCGAAGGTGGGCAGCTGGGCGCTGACGGCGGCCACCAGGCGGGCCACCTTCTCCCGGCCCTCGATCACGCGGAGCGCCGCGCGGCGCTTGCCCCCGCCGTCGCTCCACATGACCACCTCGGGGGCCAGGACGTCCATCAGGGCGTCGAGGTCACCGCCGATGGCCGCGTCGAGGAACCGCTCGGTGACGATGCGCTGGGTGGAGCGGTCGAGGTCGTAGCGCGGCCGCCGGGCCTCGACGCGTTCCTTGGCGCGGTGGGCGAGTTGGCGGACGGCGGCCGGGCTGCGGCCCAGGATCGCGGCGATCTCCGCGTGGTCGTAGGCGAACGCCTCGCGCAGCACGAACACCGCGCGCTGCAAGGGGGTCAGCGTCTCCAGGACCACCAGCATCGCCAGGGACACCGATTCGGCGCGGATCGCGGTGTCGGGGGTGTCCGGTTCGGTCAGCACGGGCTCGGGCAGCCAGGGGCCGATATAGCTCTCCCGGCTGCGGCGGGCCCGGCGCATCTGGCTGAGCGCGTGGTTGACGGCGATCCGCACCAGATAGGCCCGGGGGTTGGCGATCTCCTTGTCCTGGACCGACGCCCAGGACAGCCAGGTCTCCTGCACCACGTCCTCGGTGTCGGCGACCGTGCCGAGCATGTTGTAGACGATGGAGAAGAGCAGCTCACGATGGTGGAGGAAGTCCTCGCTCCCCGCATCCGGCACCGGCCTGTCCTGCGGTCCCGCGCGGTCCTTCCACGGCGATACGGGGGTGTTCATCGCATCGATATTAGGCGGCGTGCCGCTCCGGCCACCGCATAGGATCGGCTCATGCCAGATCTCGTATCCGTCAACTACCGCAAGTACGACGGCTCTCTGCACTGGAACCTGCGGATGCGCAGGCTGGGCGAGGACGACCACGGGGTCTGGCTGGGGCTGCCCGGCGGTGGCGTCATGCGCAAGGGGTACGGCCCGATGGTGCCGATCGCCTGCGCGCATGTGGTCCTCCTCCCGCGCGACGCGTGGTGGACCGCGGCGTTCAACGCCCCGCCCCGGGAGACCGAGATCTACTGCGACATCGCCACGCCTGCGCAGTGGGTCTCCTCCCACGAGGTCACGATGGTGGACCTGGATCTCGATGTGATCCGCAAGCGGGCGGACGGCAGGACCCTGTTGGACGACGAGGACGAGTTCGCCGAACACCAGGTGCGGTACGGCTATCCGGCGGACGTCATAGCGGAGGCCGAGGCGGCGGGGCGGTGGCTGATGGAGGCGGTCGACGGGCGCGCCGAGCCGTTCGGGGACGCCTCCAAAGCGTGGCTGGCCATGGTCGACGGCGAGCGGCCCTGAGGCCATCTCGCGGTCGGCTCACCGCCGTCGCACCGTCCGCTCACCGGGGCGGCCGTCCCGTGCCCCGCGAGGCCGAGGACGATTCCTCCGTACGCCCCTTGGCAGGCCGCTTCTGCGGCACCGGCCGGTCCCCGGCGGGATCCGCGGCCGGGCGACCGCGCAGCGGCCGGACGGCTATCGCCGCCGAGATCAGGAGCAGTCCGCCCAGCATGACGAAGGGGGCGGCGGTGCCCGCGAGCCCCGCGAGCACACCGGCGGAGGCGGGCGCGGCCACCTGGCCGAGCCGGTTGCCGGTGAGCCGTAGCGCGAGGGCCGTGCTGCGTGCCCCCTCAGGGGCCGCCTGGACGACCGTCGTCATCGACAGCGGCTGGCCGACGCCGAGGCAGAAGCCGAGCCCGGCCAGCAGCACCCCGAGCGCCCAGGCGGGCACCGGCAGGGCGATGCCCGCGCACAGCAGCGCGGCGCCCAGACAGCTGACGGCCATCAGCACGGTGCGGCCCATCAGCCGGATCATCGGGGTCATGGCGAGCCGGCAGGCCACGGTGGCGGCGGCGCGCAGGCTGAGCAGCACACCGACGACCGCGGGCGAGATGCCGCGCTGTTCGCCGACGACCGGCAGATAAGCGGTGAGGATGTCGGTGGCGGAGAGCACCGCGAGGCTGATGAACATGCCGGAGGCGACCCCGCGGGTGGTCAGGATGGACCGTACGGAGACCTTGCGGGCCGGGGCCTCCTCGGCACGCCCGGCCGCCGTTCCGTCGGGGCGGCGCTCGATGCGCCACAGCGAGGTGACGGAGAAGGCCGCGAGGGCGGCGGAGACGAACAGCGCGGCGGCGCTGGTGCGGCCCATCGCCCCGTCGTGTTCGGAGACCACCAGACCGGCCGCGACGGGCCCGATGAGCTGGCCGAGCGAGGCACCGATGGTGAAGTGGCCGAAGTTGCGGTCCTGGTCCTCGGGCGCGCTCTGGCGGGCCACGATGGACTGGGCGCCGATGACGAACGACAGATGTCCGAGGCCCATCACGCCGCTCCACGCGGCCATCGCGGGCAGCGATCCGGCCGTGCCGCTGAACGCACAGCCGGTGGCGATGAGGGCGACCCCGATGGGCAGCAGCGGGGCGCACCGCCCGTGGTCGGTGCGCCGCCCGAGGGGTACGGCGGCGAACAGCGGCAGCAGGGCGTAGATACCGGCGATCACACCGATGGCACGGGCGTCGGCACCGAGCGCGAGCGCCCGGTAGGAGACGGCCGGCCGCGCCATGCTCACCGCCCCTTGGGTGAACGAGAAGGCGATGACCAGGCGCAGCAGCCAGCCCCTACCGGGCTTCGATATCTTCACGGGTCAGATGATGCCGAAGGCGAGACCCGCGGCGAGCACCACCAGGGAGGTGAGCGCCGCCCATTTCACGGTGAACCGGGTGTGGTCGCCGAATTCGACCTTCGCCATCCCGACGAGCACGTAGACGGCGGGGACCAGCGGGCTCGACATGTGCAGGGCCTGTCCGACGAGCGAGGCGCGGGCGATCTCCAGTGCGGACACCCCGTGGGCGGCCCCGGCCTCGGCGAGGATCGGCACGATGCCGAAGTAGAAGCCGTCGTTGGACATGAAGTAGGTGAGCGGGAGGGACAGCACACCGGTGACGATGGCCATGTGCGGGCCCATGCCCTCGGGGACTCCGTCGACCAGCCAGCGGGCCATGTGCTCGACCATGCCGGTGCCGGTGAGGACGCCGGTGAAGACGGCCGCGGCGAAGACCATGCCGGAGACGTTGACGACGTTCTCGGCGTGCGCGGCCACCCGCGCCTTCTGGTCGTTCATGTTCGGGAAGTTGACGGTGAGCGCGACGGCGGCGGCGAGCAGGAAGAGGACCGGGATCGGCATGGTCTCGGTCACCATCAGGGCGAGCAGGGCGACGGTCAGGGCCGCGTTGAA
The DNA here is from genome assembly GCF_042750115.1 of Streptomyces sp. NPDC059455. Classification (NCBI taxonomy): domain Bacteria; kingdom Bacillati; phylum Actinomycetota; class Actinomycetes; order Kitasatosporales; family Streptomycetaceae; genus Streptomyces; species Streptomyces sp. NPDC059455. The sequence goes on along the minus strand of NZ_JBHYVB010000296.1, from coordinate 6,437 downwards.
CCAGTAGAGCTTGGGGCGCAGGGTGGCGCGGTGGGGGTCGAGCCCCTTGAACTCGTCGGCGTCCTCACCCTCGTGGGAGGAGGAATCCGAGGAGCCGGAGCCGTTCGTGGACGGGGCCTCCGCGTCGGTGCCGGAGCCCGCGCCGCCGCCGGTCAGCGCGGCCTTGACGCCCTTACGGCCCTTGGCCCCCTTGCCGCCGGAGCCCGCGCCGACCAGTACCTGCTCCGGGTCGCCGGCGGTGACCTCGTCCAGCGTCAGCACGCCGAGCCGCTTGCGCTCCCGCAGGCCCAGGCCGTAGGAGAGGGCGATGACGAAGAGCAGACCGACCGCGAGGGCCGGGATCATCGGCACGAAGATGTCGCTGGCGTCGACCTTGAGCGCGGTGGCGGCGCGGGCGGTCGGGCCGCCCCAGGGCAGGGTGTTCATCACGCCGTTGGCCATGGCGGCGACACCGGTCATCACCACCAGGCTCATCTTCAGCCGCCGGTAGAGCGGCACCATGGCCGACACGGTGATCATGAAGGTGGTGGAGCCGTCGCCGTCGAGCGAGACGATCGCCGCGAGGATCGCGGTGCCGACCACCACCCGCATCGGGTCCGCCTTGCAGAACCGCAGGATGAGCCGGACGATCGGGTCGAAGAGGCCGACGTCGATCATCACCCCGAAGTAGATGATCGCGAACATCAGCATGGCGGCCGTGGGTGCCAGATCGCCGACGCCCTTGAGGACGTAGTCCCCGAGGTGCGCCCCCTTCCCGACAAGCACACAGAACAGCGCGGGGATGAGCACCAGGGCGCCCATCGGGGACATCTTCTTCATCATGATCAGGACAAGGAATGTCGCGATCATGACGAAGCCGAGGATGGTCAGCATAGTTGGCTACCTCACGTTCGCCTTTGAACTCCCCCAGAATTGGCGGTCGAGGCGACGTTAGGTGCCGCAACTTTCCGTTAACAAGGTCTTGACGCGTGAGCAATAAGCGCAAAACCCCAGGTCAGTGCCGTAGCGAGGGTGATACGCGCACCGGGTGGCCATTGAGCACCGCCGTCCCCGAGAGCGGATCCAGCCGTGAGCCGTCGAAGAGCTGGTTGACATTGACCCCGGGGCGGGCCCCGGCCACGGACAGCCGGACGCCGGGACGGTCATGGCCCCAGCCGTGCGGCAGGCTCACCACTCCGGTCCGTACCGCGTCCGTCACCTCGACCGGCACCTCCAGCTCCCCGCCCTCGCCCTTGACCCGGGCCAGACCCCCGTCCGCCAGGCCCAGCCGGGTGGCGTCCTCGGGGTGCACCTGGAGCGTGCAGCGGTTGCTGCCGCCCATCAGGGCCGGGACGTTGTGCATCCAGCTGTTGTTGGAGCGCAGATGGCGGCGGCCGACCAGCAGCAGCCCCGAGGGCCGGTCGGCCAGCGACCGGCGCAGCCGCTCCACATCGGCGGCCAGCGGCTCCGGGCACAGCTCCACCGTGCCGCTGCGGGTCTTCAGCAGCCCGGGAACGCGCGGCCGCAGCGGCCCCAGGTCGATACCGTGCGGATGGGCGAGCAGCTTCTCCAGGCTCAGCCCGTCGGGGTCGGCGCCGAAGCCGTCGCCGTACGGGCCCAGTCGCAGCATCATGTCCAGCCGGCGCTCGGGGCCGTCCACCCCGGTCAGCAGCGCGGCAAGCTCACCGGGCTCGCGTCCGTGCACCGGCGAGGACGGGTCGGCGACCTCCTTGCCGAGGGTCCCCTGGATCGCCATCGCGTCCACCGCCTCCGGATCGGCGCCGCCGTTCCCGCTCACGCACAGCACCAGCCGTGCCAGGATGGCGCTCTCGCTCAGCCGGTCCGCCTCCAGGGGGATGGCGGGGCGGGTGTAGCGGACCTGGTTGCGCACGGCCAGGCTGTTGAAGGCGTAGTCGAAGTGGGGGCTGCGGCTGGGCGGCGGCGGGGGCAGCACCACATGGGCGTGGCGCGAGGTCTCGTTGAGGTACGGATCGACGCTGACCATGAAGTCGAGCCCGGCCAGCGCCCGGTCCAGCCGGTCGCCGTCCGGCGCGGAGAGCACGGGGTTGGCCGCGAGCGCCAGCACCGCCCGTATCCGCCCCTCGCCCGGGGTCTCGATCTCCTCGGCGAGCGCGACGGTGGGCAGTTCGCCCTTGGCCTCGGGGTATCCGCTGACCCGGCTGTGCCAGCGGCCGAGCGCGAACCCCTTCCCGGGGCGCGCCGGGCGCTCCCGGCGGCCGGTCGCGGCGAGCGGGAACATCATGCCGCCGGGCCGGTCCAGCTGCCCGATGAGCACGTTGACCACATCGACCAGCCAGCTGGTGAGGGTGCCGAACTCGACGGTGGTGGAGCCCACCCGCCCGTACACCACGCCCTGGGACGCGGCGGCCAGGTCGCGGGCGAGGGTGCGGATCTCCTCGGCGGGCACATCGCACGCCTCGGCCACCGCCTCCGGCGGGAAGTCCGCGGCCAGCCGCCGCACCTCGGCCACCCCGCTGACGTGCTCCGCGAGCGGGCCGGGCGCCACCAGGTCCTCGGCGAACAGCACCTGCACCATGGCGAAGAGCAGCAGGGCGTCGGTGCCGGGCCGGATCGCCACATGGTGGTCGGCCAGCGCGGCCGTACGGGTGCGCCGGGGGTCGACCACCACCAGCCGCCCACCGCGCCGCCGCAGCGCCCGCAGCCGCCCGGGGAAGTCGGGGGCGGTGCACAGACTGCCGTTGGAGTCCAGCGGGTTGGCGCCGAGCATCAGCAGATGGTCCGTACGGTCCAGGTCGGGCACCGGAAGCGCGTTGGCGTCCCCGTACAGCAGCCCGCTGGAGACGTGCTTGGGCATCTGGTCGAGGGTGCTGGCGCTGAAGACGTTACGGGTGCGCAGCGCGCCGAGCAGCAGCGGCGGATAGAGCCCTCCGGCCACGGTGTGCACATTGGGGTTGCCGAGCACGACCCCCACGGACTGCGGGCCGTGCTCGCGCAGCAGCGGGGCCAGCCCCTCCGCCACGGCGGCGAACGCCTCGTCCCAGCCGGTCTCCACGAGGCGCCCGGCACGGCGGACGAGGGGGCGCCGCAGCCGGTCGGGATCGGCGTCGAGCTGCCCGAACGCGGCGCCCTTGGGGCAGATGAAGCCGCGGCTGAAGACGTCCTCGCGATCGCCGCGCGCCCCGGTCACCTTCCCCTCGTCGATGGTGAGGGTGAGCCCGCAGGTGGCCTCGCAGAGCGGGCAGATACGCGGGGCAGTGCTCATCGGTCTCTCCCAGGGACGGCGGCGAGGCCGCGATGACGCGCCGGACCCGCTCACCATACCGACTGGTAGGCATGTCGGGGAGGGATCGGCGGCAACTCCCGATCGACCGGACCCGGGATCGGCGGGAACTCCGATCGACCGGACCTGGGATCGGCGGGAACTCCCGGTCGACCCGGCCTCCCAGTGGGCCCAGTGGACCCCGGATCAGTCCAGGACCCGGGCCAGATAGGCGCGCAGCAGCTCCTTCGTCTCCGCCACGATCGCCGGATCGCCCTCCGGGTCCATCCGGAACGCCAGCCGCAGCAGCGCGTCCGCCGTCTCGACCGCGAGCAGGAAGGCCACCCGCAGCCGCTCCTCGGTCGCCCCGTCCCCGCCCGTCCCGAGCCGGTCGGCGAGCAGCGTCCGCAGCCGGTCGGCGACCAGATGATTGGGCTGCTCGGGCGGCGCGGTGGCCGGGACCGGATGGCCGAACTCGATGAGCGCGAAGCCCGGCGCCCCGCGCTTCATCGCCAGATACTCGTCCACGACGACGTCCATCGCCTCCCGCCAGCCGCCGCCCCCGTCCGGTCCGGAGCCGGAGGCGGAGGCCGCGTCCGAGGCGGCCAGCCGCCGGGTGATCCGCTCGGCGTACTCGTCCAGATTGCGGTGGGCCAGGGCCTCGGCCATCGCCCGCTTGTTGGAGAAGAAGCGGTAGACCGAGCCGATGGGCACGTTGGCGCGCTCGGCCACGGCCCGGGTGCTCAGCTCTTCGTAGCTGATCTCGTCGAGGAGCTCGGCACACGCGTCGAGGATCCGGCCGAGGCGCTCGGCGCTGCGGCGCTGGACCGGATGGCGGCGGAGGGGCGGTATGGGCACGCCACCATCCTGCCCGATCATTGACGAGCCCGGGTTTCGATTCCTATCGTCTGACAGAGGAATCAAATGGAAACTAGTGGTGTGCGGCGGAGCGGTGGGAGCGCGCGATGGGCGACGGCACGGGGATCCAGCACAGCGAGCGGCATGGCGATCAGCGAGGACACGAGCAGGGGATCGAGCGGGCACGCAAGACGGCCGAAGAGCTGGTCTACGCCTCCGGTTTCGGCAATGAGCACAGTAGCGAGGCCGTGCCCGGCGCACTGCCCATCGGCCGCAACTCCCCCCAGCGCGCCCCGCTCGGGCTCTACGCGGAGCAGCTGAGCGGCAGCGCCTTCACCGAGCCGCGCGCCACCAACCGGCGCTCCTGGCTGTACCGCATCCGGCCCTCCGCCGCGCATCCGCCGTTCACCCGCATCGCGGGCGGCGCGCTGCGCGGGGCGCCCTTCACCGAGGCCGCGCCCGACCCCAACCGGCTGCGCTGGGACCCGCTGCCGGAGCCAGCGGAGGGCACCGACTTCCTCGCCGGGCTGTGGACGCTGGGCGGCAACGGCGACGCCACCCAGCGCGCGGGGATGGCCATCCACCTCTACGCCGCCAACGCGCCCATGACCGATCGGGTGTTCAGCGACGCGGACGGCGAGCTGCTGATCGTCCCCGAGCGGGGCGGGCTGCTGCTGCACACCGAGTTCGGCCTGCTGCGCGCCGAGCCGGGGCATGTGGCGCTGATCCCGCGCGGGGTGCGGTTCCGGGTGGAGCCGCTGGAGCCGTCCGTGCGCGGCTATGTGTGCGAGAACTACGGCCGCCCGTTCACCCTCCCCGACCTCGGCCCGATCGGCGCCAACGGGCTGGCGAACCCCCGGGACTTCCTCGCCCCGGTCGCCGCGTACGAGGACGTGGAGCGCCCGGTGGAGGTGGTCAACAAGTTCTGCGGCAATCTGTGGGCCGCCACCTACGACCACTCGCCGCTGGACGTGGTCGCCTGGCACGGCACCCATGTGCCGTACGTATACGACCTGCGCCGCTTCAATGTGCTCGGCACCATCAGCTACGACCACCCGGACCCGTCCATCTTCACGGTGCTCACCTCGCCCTCCGACACCCCCGGGCTCGCGGGCGTGGACTTCGTGGTCTTCGCCCCGCGCTGGCTGGTCGGGGAGGACACCTTCCGGCCGCCGTACTTCCACCGCAATGTGATGAGCGAGTACATGGGGCTGATCGAGGGCGCGTACGACGCGAAGACCGGCGGCGCGGGGGGCTTCGTACCCGGCGGTGGCTCGCTGCACAACATGATGTCCGCGCACGGCCCGGACCATGAGACCTTCGAGCGGGCCAGCGCGGCCGAGCTGGCGCCGCACAGGCTGGACGACGGGCTGGCCTTCATGTTCGAGACGCGCTGGCCGGTCACGGCCACCCGGCAGGCGCTGGAGGCGGACCATCTCCAGGGGCGCTATGACGACGTATGGCAGGGTCTGGAACGCCATTTCCGCCCCTGAACGCCGCCGTTGCCGCCGTTGACCGGAGACCGTGTGACCACCTTCGCCCCCGACTCCCTCGCCCTCAACCGCAAGTTGCCGCTGTGGTACCAGGTCTCGCAGTCGCTGCGGGCCTCGATACTCGGGCGGGCCCCGCACGATCCGCTGCGGCTGCCGACCGAGGACCGGCTGGCCGAGCACTACGGGGTCAGCGTGCTCACCATGCGGCAGGCGCTCAAGGAGCTGGAGACCGAGGGGCTGATCAGCCGCCACCGGCGCCGCGGCACCTTCATCGAGCCGAGCGCCCGGCGGGCCGCGCCGGTGCGGCTGCTGGGGTCGGTGGACGCGATCGTGGCCCAGCAGTCGGGTGAGCGGACGACGGTGCTGGAACACGGCCCGGCGCCGGTGCCGGCGGCGCTCGCGGAGTACTTCCCGGACCTGGACGAGGCGACCGCCTACCGCCGGCTGCGCCGGGACGGCCACAGCGGCGAGCCCACCAACTGGGCGGAGAACCTGGTCCGCCCCGAGCTGGCCGACCACATCGACCTCGCGGACCTCGCCCGCTGGCCGATGACAAAGGTGCTGCGGGACGCGGTGGGGGTGCGGATCAGCCGGATCACGGACACGGTGGAGGCCCGCCTCGCCGACCCCGAGACCTCCCGGCTGCTCCAGGTCCCGCTGCTCAGCCCGATCCTGCACTACACGGGGGTCACCTACGACGAGAGCGGCCGCGCGGTGGACGTGGCCCGCATCCACTACCGGGGCGACCGGTTCTCGTTCTCGGTCACGGTCGAGGCGGACTAGAGGGGTCCGGCGCGGTCTTGGCGCCTGCGGCGGGCTGTTCCCCCTCCCCGCCCCTTCCCACAACTGGGGCTCCGCCCCAGACC
>NZ_JBHYVB010000295.1:0-10959 GCF_042750115.1 Streptomyces sp. NPDC059455 | reverse complement strand
CCGCCCCCCCGGGCGCGGTGGGTGGCGGCGCGGGTGGGGGCGGTGTGCACCCCCCCCGCCCGCTCGGGGGCGGGCGGGCGGGGGCCCGGGCCCCCCCCGCGCGCCCCCCCCCGGGCGTTTTCGGTCACGGCCGACGTCACTGCCCCACGTCGAGGATCCGCACCGGCTGCCCCTTCCACTCGTCCGCCGCGGCCGTCGCGACCACTGCTCCGGCAGGGCGCTCAGGGGTCGGCTGGGCCACGTACGCGGTGTGGGCAGCCGCCCATCCGGCGGCGTCGCGTGCCACCGCCAAGGCGGCAGGCAGGTCGAGGTCGAGGACGGTGAGGCTGGGCAGGGCGGCGATGTGCTCCGCCGTTCCGGGACGGGCCCGGTCGGCCTCCACAAGGGCACAGGCCGGAGCGTAGAGGAACCAGCCCGGCTCGGCGTGAGCCCGGTGGATCAGGCGGGAGAGCAGGATATTGCCGCGCCCGGCGGCCACCATGGCGGTGTCGTCCAGCACGATGTGCAGAGCTTCCGTCACCGAGCGTCCGCCTCGGCCAGACGCCGGTCCAGGTCGGCGTCCAAGTCTGCGATTTCGCCTTCGCTGGGGTTGTACCCGTTCCACTCATGCAACACGGCGCGAGCTCGCTCGGCGCGCTCGGCCCGCTCGGCCGGGGTGAGCAGGGTGTCGGCGAGGCGGGCCAGATACGCCCGCAGGGAAAGCCCCTCCGAAGCCGCTATCTCGGCCAGCCGGTCTCGTGCCTCGGTGGGAATTCGGACGTTGGCGTCGGCCATGGTGAGGCTCCCTCCACTCATGAGATCAGGGTACGGGTACGCACCCGTACCCATACCCGAATTCGGGAGATGCGCCGGTGTCAGCTGAGAAAGTCCGCCGCCAGGCGTTCTGCGGTGCGTTCCAGGAGGGGGCCGGCCTCGGCGATGCAGCGGGCCGGGTCCGGTTCCAGGTCGGTGAGGGCGTACGCGCGGCGGATGCCCGCGTTGCCCAGGGCCGCGGGGGCCAGGGACAGGCGGCCGCAGACCGCGACCACCTCGATGCCCCGCGCGCGGGCCGCCGCCGCGACGCCTGCCGGGGCCTTGCCGTGGAGGGTCTGCTCGTCCAGCGAGCCCTCCCCCGTGATCACCAGGTCCGTGCCCTCCAACGCGGCGGGGAAGCCGAGGACGTCGAGCATCACCTCGATGCCGGGGCGGAAGGCCGCGCCGAGGCCGACGAGGGCGCCGAAGCCGATGCCGCCCGCCGCGCCCGCGCCGGGGGCGAGGGCGTATTCGGCGGCCGAGGCCCCGACCGCGCGCTCCAGGACGCGTACGTAGTGGGCGAGGGCGGCGTCCAGGGCCGCCACATCGTCCTCGCCCGCGCCCTTCTGCGGGCCGTAGACCGCCGCCGCGCCCTTGGGCCCGGTGAGGGGATTGTCGACGTCGCTGGCCAGGACGGTTTCGGTGTCCGTGAGGCGCGGGTCGAGGCCGGACAGATCGGCCGTCGCGAGGTCGCGCAGCGGGCCTCCGCCCGGTGCGACGGGGGTACCGTCCTCCCGCAGGAAGCGCGCCCCCAGCGCGCTGAGCATCCCCGCGCCGCCGTCCGTCGTCGCGCTGCCGCCCACGCCGAAGACGATCGTGCGGGCGCCCGCGTCCAGCGCCGCGCGCAGCAGCTCCCCGCTGCCGTACGTGGTCGCGGTGAGCGGCGCGAACACCCCCTTCGGCAGATGGCGCAGCCCGGACGCCTCGGCCATCTCCACCACGGCCGTGGACCCGCTCAGCGCGTACGCCGCCGTCACCGGCGCGCCCAGCGGCCCGGTGACCCGCGCTTCGCGCCGTTCGAACCCGGCGGCGACCGCCGCGTCCACCGTGCCGTCCCCGCCGTCGGCGACGGGCAGCGCCGCGATCCGCAGGCCCTCGCCGCCCCGGGGCGCGCCGCGGCGCAGGCCCACCGTGACGCGCTCGGCGACCTCCACCGCCGTGAGCGAGCCCTTGAACTTGTCCGCGGCGATCAGCACGCGCTTCGGGGGTGTCGCCTGCCCCTGCGCCCATGTCCTGGTCTCTGCCGCGGCTTCCGTCTTCAAGGCCGCCGAGTCCTCCGAAGCCTCCGTCGAAGCGTCCGTCACCTTCGTAACCCCTCGCATTCGCACAGGTGGTCGCGCCGCTGTGACCCTATCCGGCGCGACCGCACCGGTACACCCACCTCAGATGGGTACACCTGACCCATGGCCCTCAGCGGCAGCGCACTCGCGGACCGGATCCTCGGCGGCTGGCTCGGCCGGATCGCCGGGAACATGCTCGGCAAACCCGTCGAGAACGGCGACCACTGGACCCGCGACCGCATCGACCGGTATCTGCGCCGCGCCGACGCCCTCCCGCTGACCGACTACCTCCCCGCGCTGGAGCCGCCGCCCGACCCGGTGGAGTTCGAGCTGCGCCCCGAGTGGCAGAGTTGCGTGCGCGGCCGGATCCACGGCAGTTGCCGCGACGACGACGTGGACTACTCCGTCCTCGGCCTGCACCTGCTGGAGATCCACGGCCCCTGCTTCAGCACCGAGCAGGTCGGCGAGGTGTGGCTGCTGCGGCTGCCGTATCTGCAGACCTTCACCGCCGAGCGGGCCGCCTACCGCAATCTCACCGCCGGGGTGAAGCCGCCGCTCAGCGCGACCCTCGACAACCCCTACCAGGAGTGGATCGGCGCCCTGATCCGCGCCGATGTCCACGGCTGGGTCAACCCCGGCGATCCGCGGCGCGCCGCCGCGATGGCCCGCCGCGACGCCGTCCTCTCCCACACGGGCAACGGGGTGTACGGAGCGATGTGGGCGGCCGCGCTGATCGCGGCCGCGTTCACGGCGGACGGTCCGCGCGCCGCCGTCGACAGCGCCCTGGACCGGATCCCGCCGCGCTGCCGCCTGGCCCGTACGGTGCGCCGGATCGCGTCCCTGCACGACGCGGGCGTGGCGTGGGCGGACGCGCTCGCCCAGCTGGAGCTGGAGACCGCCGGGCTGCCCTGGATCCATGTGGTCCCCAACGCCGCCGTCCTCACGGCCGGACTGCTCTACGGCGCGGGCGACTTCACGACGACGATCGCCCTGACGGTACGCGGCGGCCTGGACACCGACTCCAACGGCGCCACGGCCGGATCGGTCGCGGGGGTGCTGTGCGGCGCGGCGGCCATCCCGCCGCAGTGGACCGAGCCGCTGGAGGACCGGGTGCGCAGCGCCGTCTTCGGCTTCGACGGGGCCCGCATCAGCGACCTCGCGGCGCGTACGCACCGGCTGGCGGTCTCGGGTTAGGGGGTCGGGCTAGGGGGTCTCGGGTTAGGTGGTTTTGGGTTAGGTGGTTTCGGGCGAGGGGGTTTCGGTCCGCCCGCTCACTGTGTGGGCCGGATCGGCGATCCGGTCCAGCCACTCCCGCAGGAGGCCGCGTTCGGGCGCGGTCAGCGCGTCCGTCCGGGGCAGCGCGGCGCGCAGGGTGACGGCGGCCGCGACGGGGCCGGGCTCGGCGGCGGTGGGCGCGTCCGTGGTGATCGCGGCGATGGCCGCCTCGCGGGCGGTACGGGACAACTCCGGATCGCGGCGGTCCTCGGGCGTGGCGATGAGCGTGAACGTCGTACCGCAGCCCGCCGCGTGGACCAGGGCCGCGGCACGCTCCTCGGGGATGGCGAGCCGCCCCGCCTCGGCGATACGGCGGATGAGCCGGGCGAGCATGTCGAAGGCGGTGACGGCGGCCGGTGAGGACACCCCGGGGCGGTGCCCGCCGTACATCAGCGAGTACAGCGCCGGGTTGGCCAGGCCGAGGCCGATGTGCTGGTCCCAGCCGGCGCGCAGGTCCTCGACCGGGTCATCGGTGGGTTCCTCGGCGTTCTTGCTGTTCACGTACTCCGTGAAGCCGTACGCGACGACCGCGTCGAGCAGGCCCTGTTTATCGCCGAAGAGCCGGTAGATGGTCGGCGGCTGCACTCCGGCCGCGGAGCTCACCGCCCGGGTCGAGACCGCGTCGGGCCCGCCGTCGGACAGCAGCCGAGCGGCTGCCGCGACGATGCGGTCGCGATTCCCATCGCGGTCTCGGTTTGCCTCGTGGTTCGCGTCCGGCGCGATGACGTCCTCCCTCTCCATGCTTCCAACGATAACAGGATCCCGTTAGCGACCATTCGTTTCCGGTGATACGTTGACGTCGATAGCACTGGAAACAGGCAGAGGAGATCACCGTGATCATCGTTACCGGAGCCAATGGCCAGCTCGGCAGGATGGTCGCCGAACGGCTGCTGAAAGCCGTCCCCGCCGAGGAGATCGGCGTCAGCGTGCGCGATGTGGAGGCCGCGCGGGACCTCGGCGCGCGGGGCGTGCGCGTCCGCCGGGGCGACTTCGCCGACCCGGACACCCTCCCCCACGCCTTCGAGGGCGCCTCGAAGATCCTGATCGTCTCGACGGGCACCACGGGCGAGGCCGCCGTCCGAGGCCACCGCGCGGCCATCGCGGCCGCGGCGGCGGCCGGGGCCAAGCGGATCCTCTACACGAGCCACATGGGCGCGAGCCCGTCCTCGCCGTTCGTCCCGATGCCCGACCACGCCGCCACCGAGGAGGCTCTTCAGCGGTCCGGTGTCCCCTTCACCTCGCTGCGCAACGGCTTCTACATCTCATCGGCCGTGGAGCTGGTCAGGGGCGCGCTGGAGACGGGCGTCCTGGCCGTGCCCGAGGACGGGCCGGTCGCCTGGACCGCCCACGCCGACCTCGCCGACGCGGCGGTCCTCGCCCTCACCGGGGAGGTGCTGGACGGCCTGAGCCCCGCGCTCACCGGTCCCGAGGTGATCGACATGGCCGGAATCGCGGAGATCCTCACGCGGCTGACGGGCCGCCCGATCCGCCGGGTGGTCGTCTCCGACGACGAGTACCGGGCCCAGTTGGTCACCCATGGCGTGCCCGAGTCGTCGGCCGACCTGCTCGTCGGCCTCTTCGCCGCCGCCCGCGACGGCGACTTCGCACCGGTCGACCCCACGCTTGCCGATGTTCTCGGTCGACCTGTTGTGCGTGTGGAGGACTACCTGAAGTCGGCGCTCACGACGCCTCGGTGACGTACCGCACGAATCGGGCCCAGTCGGCCCGGCCTATTCTCGACCAAGGTCAGTGACTCACGCGGAGTGACAGGAATCGGCGATTCCGCACCGAGAGGGTGCATCCACGAGGACGTCAGCGCTCGGCGGTGTCCCATTCGCTGCCCAGCCAGCCGCCGTGGCTCTCGAGGAGGGCGACGAGGGAGGCGGTCACACGGTCGTCCCACCAGTCCGCCACGGCCGTGAGCTCGAAGGCCGTTCCGGGGCCGCTGTGGAAGTCGAGGACGATCCGACGGTCCAGCCGCCACCGGGTACGGCGCGGGGTGCGGCCGGGGTCGCCGCCGCCGTTGAGGATGATGCCGATCACGACCAGCAGTTGGAGGGGGAGGAACAGCCACCACACGCCCCACCAGAAGGGCCGTCCCTTGAAGCCCACGGCGGGCCGGGAGCCGGTCTGCTGGACGGTCCAGCGGGTGCGGAGGCCGCCCTTCATGGCCGGGCGGCGGTTGACGAGGGCCAGGGGTTCACCGGCGGCGCCCAGGACTTCGTAAGCGGCGGGGCCGCCCTTGGTGGCCGACTTGGTCACCACCTGCGCGAACACCTGCTCGCGATGGGGATCTGCCCAGAGGGTGAACGCGCGGGTGCCCTCCTTACGGGCGGCACGGTACTCCGGGAGGCCGCCGCCGGGTGGGTTCCGCCGCTCGGGGAAGGCCAGCGGGCGGCTGGTGCGGCCACGGCGGGCGGGGCCGTCGGAGATCCGTATCGTCCAGGGGAGACCGTCCTCCGGTGCGCGCGCCTGGTCCTCCTGTGCGTCGTGGCTGGTCAGCCACAGGAAACGTGCCATTCCCGTACTCTCCCCGTCCGCCCCGCCGCGTCCGTCCCGGTGCCGGGCGGACTTTACCCGTCCGGCAAAACGCGCTCGCCGTCGGCCGCGCGGCGTGCGTACGCTCGCCGCATGAGCAGCGAGACGACGCACCGGCCGCTGGTGGCGATCCTCAGCGGGGCGGGCATCTCCACCGACTCCGGGATCCCCGACTACCGCGGTCCGCAGGGGCTGTGGCGGCGCGATCCCGAGGCCGAGAAGCTCGTGACGTACGAGTACTACATGACCGACCCCGACATCCGGCGCCGCTCCTGGGAGATGCGGCGCGACAGCAAGGCGCTGCAGGCCCGGCCCAACGGGGCGCACGAGGCCGTCGCCCGGCTGGAGCGCTCGGGGGTGCCGGTGCGGGTGATCACCCAGAACGTGGACGGGCTGCACCAGATCGCCGGAATGCCCGCGCGCAAGGTGCTGGAACTGCACGGCACCGCGCGGGCCGTGCGGTGCACCCACTGCGAGGCGCGGTCCGGGATGGACGAGGCGCTGGAGCGGGTCGCGGCGGGTGAGGCGGATCCGGCGTGCCGGGAGTGCGGCGGGATCCTGAAGTCGGCCACGGTGATGTTCGGGGAGAGCCTCGATCCGGAGGTGCTGACGGAAGCGGTCGCGGTGGCGCAGGCGTGCGAGATCTTCATCGCGGTCGGCACGAGTCTCCAGGTTCAGCCCGCGGCCTCGCTCGCCGGGTTGGCCGCCGAGCATGGGGCCCGGCTGATCATCGTCAACGCGGAGCCGACGCCGTACGACGAGCTCGCGGACGAGGTTGTTCGCGAGCCCATCAGTGCGGCACTGCCCACGTTGCTGGATCGCATCGCGGTGGGTGACGGGGGCTGATCGCCCCGTCCCCCGTTCCCCGTCCCCCGTCCTGCGTTCTGCGTTCTGCGTTCTGCGTTCTGCGTCAGAAGAGGCCGGGTAGTTCTTGCCGCGCCTCGAAGTCCAGCAGGCGCCGCTTGCGGTCCAGGCCGCCGCCGTAGCCGGTGAGGCTGCCGGTCGAGCCGACGACGCGGTGGCAGGGGACGATGATGCCGACCGGGTTCTTGCCGTTGGCCAGGCCCACCGCGCGGGAGGCGGTCGGCTGTCCGAGGCGGTCGGCCAACTGGCCGTACGACCAGGTCTCGCCGTACGGGATGGCCCGCAGCTCGGCCCAGACGCGGCGTTGAAAGGGCGTGCCGTCCAGGTGCAGCGGCAGGTCGAACTCGGTCAACTCGCCCGCGAAGTAGGCCGTGAGCTGGCGGATGGTCTCGGCGAAAGGGGTGTCGGCTGGGTCGCCGGGGCCGCCGAAGGTCTCCTCGGGTGGGCGGTGGCGTTGCTCGACCATGTAGAGGCCGGACAGGTCGGTGCCGGTGGCCACGAGGGTCAGGGGGCCGTAGGGGCTGTCGATGGTGGTGTGGGTGCGGTTCATGTGTTCCTCGGCGGGGTGTGGGTGATGCGGTGTGGTGGTCTGTGGTGTGGTGAAGGTCGGTCGGGGCGGGCGGCTTAGCGGTGTGCGGGCCGCCGTTTCGTTGCCGGGTGCGGCCCGGTGGCCGATTTGTGCCCACCCGTTCCTCCCCCAACTACCGCTGGGAGGTGCCCCCTCCGCAGGACGATTGCCCACAAACCGGTGCGGAGCCGGCCGGTTTCCGTCGTCTTGTTGCCGGGTGCGGAACGATTGCCCACAAACCGTCATGCCGCGGGTAGGCGGTTGATGGCGTGGGCCGCGTCTGTGGCCCATAGGTATTGGACGGCGTAGGCGCGCCAGGGGCGCCAGTGGGTCGAGTGGCGGGTGAGGGCGCCGGGCGTGGCGGGCAGGCCCAGTTCGGCGGCGGCGCGGCGCACTCCGAGGTCGGTCGGGAGGAAGGCGTCCGGGTCGCCGAGGGCGCGCATCGCGATCACCTCGACGGTCCAGGGGCCGAGGCCCGGCAGCGCGCCGAGGCTCGCGCGGGCCTCGTCCCAGTCGCTGCCGACGCCGAGCGCGACCCGGCCCTCGGCGAGCGCGCCGATCAGCCCGGTGAGGGTGGCGCGGCGGGTGCGGGGCATGGCCAGCTTCTCGGGGTCCAGTCCGGCGAGGGCCTGGACGGACGGGAAGAGGTGGGTCAGGCCGCCCGCCGGGTCCTCCACGGGCTCGCCGTGCGCCGTCACCAGGCGCCCGGCGTGGGTGCGGGCGGCCGCCGTGGACACCTGTTGTCCGAGCACCGCGCGGACCGCGAACTCGTCCGCGTCCACCGCGCGTGGCACCCGCCGCCCCGGGGCCTTGTCGACGAGCGGGGCCAGCTGGAGGTCCGTACGGAGCAGGTCGTCCACGGCGGCCGGGTCCGCGTCGAGGTCCAGCAGCCGTCGGCAGCGGCTGATCGCCCCGGCCAGGTCGCGCAGGTCGGCGAGGGAGAGCTGGCAGGCGATGTGGTCCGGCCGGGGGCTGAGGGTGACCACCCCGGGCCCGTACGGCAGCCGTAGCGTGCGCCGGTACGCGCCGTCGCGCCACTCCTCGACGCCGGGGACGGCGGTGGCGGCGAGGTGGCCGAAGAGGTTGTCCGGGCACAGCGGCGCCCGGAACGGCAGCCGCAGCGTGAGCGCGCCCGGGACGCTGGTCCGTGGTCCGCGGCTGGCCCGCTGCCGCAGCTCGGTCGGGGAGAGCGCGAAGATCTCCCGTACGGTCTCGTTGAACGCGCGGACGCTGGCGAACCCGGCCGCGAAGGCGATGTCCGCCATCGGCAGCGCGCTGGTCTCGATCAGCAGCCGCGCGGTCTGCGCCCGCTGGGCCCTGGCGAGCGCGAGCGGGCCCGCGCCGAGCTCGGCGAGCAGTTGCCGCTCGATCTGCCGGGTGCTGTATCCCAGCCGGGCGGCGAGGCCCGGCACCCCGTCCCGGTCCACCACACCGTCGGCGATCAGCCGCATGGCACGGGCCACCAGATCCGCCCGCTCGTTCCACTGCGGCGAGCCGGGGCTGGCGTCCGGACGGCACCGCTTGCAGGCCCGGAACCCGGCCTGCTGGGCGGCCGCGGCGCTGGGGTAGAACCGCATGTTCTCGGGCTTGGGCCCGACGACCGGGCAGCTCGGCCGGCAGTAGATCCCGGTGGTCACGACGGCGATGAAGAACCACCCGTCGAAGCGGGCGTCCTTCGCCTGTGCGGCGCGGAGGCACCGGTCGGTGTCGGTGTGCATGGGTCCAGCATCCGCCAGCGGGGTGGGGGCAGGCTCGCGGGAATCCGACATCGACCTTACGCGGGGCGCCCCGGTGGCGCGCGCCGTGGCCCCGCGCCGTGGCCCCGCGCCCCGTCCGTCGTTCCGGCGCCGTTTGGTGCGAAGGGGCAGACCGGAGGCCTGATGATCGGCATGATGAGGAATGTGACGGAACACCGTGAGATACCCCTGGCGGACGGCACGACCGTACGGCTGGAACTGGCCCCCGTAGGAGACGTCTCCCCCGAGGACGCGTACGGCGGCGTCGGCGGCGTGACCCCGGTGGGGCGCGGGCCACGGGTCGCGGCCACGCTGGCCAACGCCGGTCTGGGCGTCATCCTGCAAGGGCTGGGGCCGGTGCTCCAGGACGTACACGACGCCGTCAGCTCGGCTCCGCATCCGCCCCAGGAGTTCACCGTGGAGTTCGGGGTGCAGGTCGGCCAGGACCTCAAACTCGGCATCGTAGGCGCCAACGGGAGCGCCAACCTGACCATTTCGGCCACCTGGAGGCCGTCGGAGCGGCCCGAGCCGACAGTGCCGCCGGGGCCGTCCCGGCCCGGCCCCGCGGGCTGAAGCCCATGGGGTGGTTCCACGCGCACGGGGTCTCGTCACGGCCCGCGGTGTCCATTCTCGCCAAGGCCGACGGAAGACCGGCGGGCGCGGGCGTCCTGCTGCCGGGGCGCCATCTGCTGACGTGCGCTCATGTGGTCAACAGCGCGCTGGGAAAGGACATGCTGGCCCCGGATCACCCGGGCCCGATCGCCGTGTCCGTACGGCTCCACGGACCGGAGCACACCGTCGAGGCCCATGCAGAGCTGACGGTCTGGATACCGCCCCGGACCGACGACGGCGGCCTGGGCGCCTTCGAGTGGAACGGCGACCTCGCCGTCCTGCGGCTGAACGGAGCCCTGCCGCCCGCGATCGAGCCGCCGCGCTGGCACCCGATGGCCAAGCGGCAGCTCGTACGGGCCTGGCACGGCAGCGGTGAGCCGGGGGTGTTCGCCGACGCCGAAGTGAGCGCGTGCGACGGGCGGTTCGGCTACTTCGACGGGGCCGAGCGCGCCCTGGACATCGAACCCGCCTACAGCGGCGGCCCGTTGTGGTCCAACGAGGAGGGCGCCGTCGTCGGGCTCGTCACGGCCAAGCTCCGCGTCCAGGGGGCGCTGCGCCGCGCCTGGGGGATCCCCTGGCAGCGCGTGACGCGGGAGCTGGACGACGCCGGGGCGGGCCATCTGCTGCCCCGGCAGCCCGCGGAGGACATACGCGACCACCCCGCCTACGCGGAGCTCGTCGCCCTGCTGGACGGGCCACTGCCGCTGTCCGAGGGCTGGATCCGCTGCTGCCGTACGGTCGCCCGGCAGTGCGGCCTCGGCCATCGCGCGGACGGCGTGCCCTCCGCCGAGGAGTTCGCCCATCTGCTGCTCACCCGGGGGCGTGCGCTGCCCGCGCTGGTCGAGGCGGTACGCGGCACGGCCGGCTCGATGGCCGACGACCTCCTCGCCATAGGACGCCGCTGCGGGCTGCCCAAGCTGCTCTCGCCGGGCGAGCACGAGCGGCTGCTGATCCAGCTGCGCGGCCTGCCCGCGACCGCCGCGGCCGGTGTCCCCGGGGCCGTACGGGCGGCGCTGCCGCTGGCGGCCCTGCCCGCGGCGCTGCTCACCGGCGGTGACGGCCATCATGGGGGCGGTGGAGACGGCGGGAACGGCGGGAACGGCGGGCGGTTCGAGGCGCTGATCGCCCATGTGGAGGGGCTGCACGGGGACAGCTCGGCGGCCGACGACGGGGTCATGCCCGCCGTGCCGGGCCTGCTGCGGGCCGTGGAGTTCGTGGCCTCGGGCTGCTGCCCGGCGGAGCGGCGCGCCGCGCTGCGGCGGTGGAACGCGGCGGGCGCCCGCCGCCGCGGCGG
>NZ_JBHYVB010000294.1:0-11052 GCF_042750115.1 Streptomyces sp. NPDC059455 | reverse complement strand
CCACCACAAGGAGACCAGCCGATGACCGACCTCTACCACCACGGCACCGGCAACGTCCTCACCGAACGCCACGACAACGGCGTCCTCCAGATCACAACCGGCGTCCCGGCGCACGGAGCGGTGCGATGACCCGCGACCCGGGCTCCTTGTCCTTCGAGCCGTTGACCCCGACGTCGTATCTGGATCGTGCGGCGGCGGCGCATGGGGGTCGGGTCGCGGTGGTGGATGGGCGGTCCCGGTGGACCTATGCGGAGCTGCGTGATCGCTGTCAGCGGTTGGCGGGCGGGCTGGCACCGTTGGCCGGGGGGCGTCCGGTGGCGGTGCTGGCGCCGAACACGCATGTGTCGCTGGAGGCGCACTACGGGGTGGTGTGGGCGGGGGTGCCGCTGGTCGCGGTGAACACCCGGCTGTCGGTGGGCGAGGTCGCCTACATCCTGGAGCACTCCAAGGTGTCCGTGCTGATCCACGACCCGTCGTTCGACGCGTTGGTGGACGAGGCCCTCGCCCGGCTGGACGCCCCACCGCACCGGATCAGGGCGGGGCGGGAATACGAGGATCTGCTGGCAGCGGCGGAGCCGCTGCACCTGACCCCGACCGACGAACGGGCGCTGCTGTCGATCAACTACACCTCGGGGACCACGGGCCGCCCGAAGGGCGTGATGTACCACCACCGGGGCGCGTTCCTCCAGGCCGTGGCGATGGTGGGGCACACCGGACTGACGCCGTCGAGCGTGCACCTGTGGACGCTGCCGATGTTCCACTGCAACGGATGGACGTTCCCGTGGGCGGTGACCGCGGCGGCTGGGACGCACGTCTGCCTGCCAAAGGTGAATCCGGCGGAGATCTGGCGACTGCTCCGGGAGGAGGGCGTCACGCACCTCAACGGGGCGCCGACGGTGCTGTCGATGATCGCCTACGCCCAAGAGGCCGCACCACTGGACCGCACGCTGCGGATCGCCACCGGTGGGGCGCCGCCGTCACCGGCGATCCTGCGGCGGATGGCGGAGCTGGGGTTCGAGGTCACGCACCTGTACGGGCTGACCGAGACGTACGGCCCAGCGATGCTGTGCGACTGGCGCCCGGAGTGGAACGACCGCGACGCCGCGGCACAAGCGCGGCTCAAGGCGCGCCAGGGCGTCGGGAACATGATCTCGTGTGTGCCGCGGGTGATCGCGGACGACGGCACGGACGTCCCCGCGGACGGTGTCACCACGGGGCAGATCGCGCTGCGGGGCAACAACCTCATGCTCGGCTACCTCGACGACCCCGAGGCCACCCTGGCAGCGGTGCCGGACGGATGGTTCCGGACCGGGGACATCGGCATCCTGCACCCCGACGGGTACGTGGAGCTGCGTGACCGCTCGAAGGACGTGATCATCTCGGGTGGGGAGAACATCGCCTCGGTCGAGGTGGAGCAGGCGATCATGGATCATCCGGCGGTACTGGAGGCGGCGGTGATCGCGGTGCCGGACGAGCGCTGGGGTGAGGTCCCTGCCGCCTATGTGAGCCTGCGGGAAGGCGCCACGGCCACCGAGGCGGAGATCATCGAGCATGTGAAGGGCAGGCTGGCCCGGTTCAAAGCGCCGAAGTCGGTCACGTTCACCGAGCTGCCGAAGACCTCCACCGGGAAGATTCAGAAGTTCGTGTTGCGGGACAAGGCATGGGCCGGGAGCGAGAGCCGCATCCGGTGAACGACGGGAGCGGACCGGTGGCACGCGAGGTCGTCGTCGGGGAGTGTCAAACCGCGTGCTTCCACGCGGCAGAGCGTCCGGTGGGCGATCAGAAACGCCAGGGCCTGCGGCAGGTGGTCGCCGTCGTCCTCATGTGGCGAGGGCGCGTCGGGTTGTTCAAGCGCAGTGGATCTGTCCAGCATGACGCAGGCTTGTGGCACTGCATCACCGGATATCTGGACGCTGACAGCGACCCGGTACGGCAAGCCATCCAGGAGATCTGGGAGGAGACTCTGCTCCCCGCCCGCGCTCTGGAGCAGCTGACTGCGGGCCCCACGCTGCGTCTCGCCGACCCACGTGGCGGGCCGGACTGGACCGTGCACACTTTTTTGGCCCGCACCAGTCAACGTCGGCTCACTCTCAACTGGGAGCACAAGACATACCGGTGGGTATGGCCTTGGAGGCTGTCGCAGTTCGATGGGCAGGTCGCATGGCTGACAGACGTCCTGCGTGCAGTCGGCTCTCTGCCGTCAGCCAAGGCGCGTGATGGGGTCGCGTCCTAAGGCCGGTGCGAACCGGTCCAGCGCCCTGGGGCAGCCGATCAGGTGACCCGAATTCAAGCAGAATGCTCGATCTAAAAGGCACATCCTGTGCAGTCGCGGAGTTATCCGTCTCCTGACGGAGCATAACGCGAAATCCCTAAGGCGTGGTGCCGAATACGGAGGTGGTCTGTGATGGTGGCGGAACTGAAGTCGGCCGGCGGCAACGGCGGTCCTGCCCAGGCGGAGGAGCTTGTTGCGCTGGAGTCGGTCGAACAGCGGGTGCGGTGGCTGTCCACCGCGATCATCGATCACGCCAACCGGGTACGGCCGAACCCTTCGGGGCTGAAGGTGGGCGGCCACCAGGCGTCCAGCGCCTCGATGACCTCGATCATGACGGCGCTGTGGTTTCACGCACTGACTGCCGAGGACCGGGTGTCGGTCAAACCCCATGCCTCACCGGTGTTGCACGCCATCAACTACCTGCTGGGCGAGCTGGACGAGTCCTACCTGACCACGCTGCGCGCCTTCGGCGGCCTGCAGAGCTACCCCAGTCGTTCCAAGGACCCCGACCCGGTCGACTACTCCACCGGTTCGGTCGGTATCGGCGCCACCGCTCCCCTGTGGGGCGCTCTCGCCCGGCGCTACGTGGAGGGGCGCTTCGGCGGTGCCGGGAAGGGGCGCCAGTACTCCCTGCTCGGCGATGCCGAGCTGGACGAAGGCGCGATCTGGGAGGCCATCCAGGATCCGATGGTGCCGGGCCTGGGCGAAGTGGTGTGGGTCGTCGACCTCAACCGGCAGTCCCTCGACCGAGTCATCCCCGGCATCGCCGCGGACAAATTGCAGGGTATGTTCGCCGCGGCCGGGTGGCAGGTGATCTCCCTCAAGTACGGGAATCTCCTGCAGGAGTTGTTCACCCGGCCCGGCGGCGAGGCCCTGCGCGCTCGTATCGATGCCATGGGCAACCCCGAATACCAGCGCCTGCTGCGCTGCTCCGCCGACGAGCTGCGCGAGCGCTTGCCCGACACCGGCTCGACCGCCGGGCCGATCGCCGACCTCATCGCCCCCCTGGACGACGCCTCGCTCCTGGCGGCGCTGCGCAACCTGGGCGGCCACGACATCGGCGCGCTGTCGGATGCGTTCGCCGGTGTCGACGACACCCGCCCGACCGTGATCTTCGCCTACACGGTCAAGGGCTACGGGCTCCCCACCGAGGGCCACCCGCAGAACCACTCCTCGCTCCTGACGGCCGACCAGATGAGTGCGCTGGCCGACCGCCTGGGAACCGATCTCGACGACCCGTGGAGGCGTTTCGGTGCGGGTTCGGCGGAAGCGGCCCTGTGCGCGGCGGCTGCCCAGCGACTGCACCGCCCCGAACAGGCGCCCCAAGAGCCCCCTGCCGTCCCCGCCGACCTGGCGCGCCCGGCCCCTTCCGGCATCGGGAACACTCAGCAGGCTCTCGGCCGCGTCCTGCTGGATCTCACCCGGCGGGCGCCGGAGGCGGCCGCCCGGATCGTCACCGTCAGCCCGGACGTCAGCTCCACCACCAACCTGGGTGGCTGGCTCAACAAGGTGGGCGTGTGGTCGCCCACCGAGCGCACCGACTGGTTCGCCGACGACGCCGAGACCATCCTGCACTGGCGCGAGCAGCCGGCCGGTCAGCACGTGGAGCTGGGCATCGCGGAGACCAACCTGGTCGGTCTCCTCGGCGAGCTGGGCGCCACCTGGAGTCGGTGGGGCCAGCCGCTGCTGCCGATCGGCGTCGTCTACGATCCCTTCGTCAACCGGGCACTGGAGCCTTGGTCGTTCGGCATCTATGCCGGTGGCCAGTCGATCCTGGTCGGCACCCCCTCCGGTGTCACCCTCGCCCCGGAGGGCGGTGCACATCAGTCGATCACCACCCCCTCGCTGGGCATTGAACAGCCCGGCTGCGTCACCTATGAGCCGGCGTTCGCGATCGACACCGAATGGTGCCTGCTCACCGCACTCGGCAACTTGGCCAGTCCAGGGGGCAGGTCGGCCTATCTGCGACTGTCGACCCGACTCATCGACCAGTCGACAGCCGCGGTGCCCAGCGACCCGGCCGCTCGCGAACGCCGTCGCCGGCAGGTGACCGCCGGGGCCTACCGGCTGCGGCAGCACGAGAAGCCCGTGGTGACACTCGCCGCGATGGGCGCTTTGGTCCCGGAGGCCCTGGCCGCCGCCGACCGGCTCGCCGCCATCGGCCACGGCGCCGACGTGGTATGCGTGACCAGCCCGGACCTACTCTTCCGCGCGCTCCAGGCCCGTCGCGGCCTGTCGGATGACCCGGCCTGGATCCTCGACCAGGTCTTCCCCCTCGACCGGGCCACCCCGCTGGTCACCGTCCTGGACGGGCATCCCCACACCTTGGCTTTCCTGAGCACGATCCAGAACGTTCCCGTCAGTACCCTCGGCGTGACCCGGTTCGGCCAGTCCGGGGCGATCGAGGACGTCTACCGCTACCACCGCATCGACACGGACAGCATCGTCACCACCGCCCTCGACCTCATCGATTGAGCGAGAGCCCGGCAGCCTCTGCGTGCAGGGGATTCGCCTCTCATACCCCGTCCGGCGGCACGCCCCTGTCTTGCCGAAAAGACGTACCGCCGGACGGTCCCGGCGCAGCCGACCCGTACCACCACCCCATGGCAACAGCTCCCCACCCACTCCGTCCGGCGGCACGGTGCGGCACCCGCCCTGACAAGCCGCGCCGTGCCGCTGGACGGTCGCAACCAACCTGTCCACCCTTCCCACGGCGAGCCGAGCAGACGCTCCACCCAGACGATTGGACATGTGATGAAGGCTCTGAGCGGAATCGAACGAAAGTGGTCCGGGGCTCCGGCCGTTCCCCGACCAGCCGCACCGTCAGCCAGTCGTCGGTATCTGGCCGTGGGTGGCAGGATCGGCGAGGTCGTCTCCAAGCCGTCGGCAAGCGCCTCCGTCGCCGATGAGCTCCAGCAGCGCAATGACGAAGGGTTCCTCCGCTGATGCGCCTCGTCCTCGTCGGGCCGCCGGGTGCTGGAAAGGGCACTCAGGCCACACGTCTGGCCGGGAAGCTGTCGATCCCGCACATCTCTACGGGCGATCTGTTCCGGGCCAACATCAGTCGGCAGACCGAGCTCGGGAAACTCGCGAAGGTCTCCATGGACGCCGGCAACCTCGTCCCCGACGAGCTCACCATCGCGATGGCGAAGGACCGCATGCAACAGCCGGATGCCGAGGACGGCTTCCTGCTCGACGGTTTCCCGCGCAATGTCTCGCAGGCCGAGGCGCTCGACGAGCTGCTGACGACCGAGGCCATCAAGCTGGACGCGGTTCTTGACCTCGAAGTCCCCGAGGGAGAGGTCATCAAGCGCATCGCCGGCCGGCGCATCTGCCGCAGCCGGTCGGCACACGTGTTCCACGTGTCGTACAGCCCGCCGAAGAAGCAGGGCGTGTGCGACGTCTGCGGCGGTGAGCTCTACCAGCGCGACGACGACTCCGAGGAGACCGTCCGCAAGCGGCTCGAGGTCTACCACACGCAGACCGAGCCGATCATCGAGTACTACAAGACGCAGGGCCTGGCGGTCACGATCTCCTCCCTGGGCCCGGTGGACGAGGTCACGCGGCGGGCGCTGGAAGCCCTCGAGCGCGAGGACGACGGCGAGTAGCCGCCAGCACGTCTTCCACCACCACAAATGGCGGCGGCGGGCGTATGCCCAGAGCGGAGTGCCCTTTGGCGTCCGGGGAGACCTGACCGGCAAGAACGTCGCAAAGCATCCATCGAGGGATGGCTGGGCGCACCAGGCTCCGGCAACGGCATCTGGGCCTTCCGGCAAGTCTCACCAGGGATGGGACCGGTTCACCCAGATTGCGGACCGGCACGAGATGGAAAAAGTGCAGGCCCACCACTTGGCCGGGAGTCCACAGCCTACGACGCCTACCGCGCGCACCGGAGACGCCCGCGTTGGTGATCCAGCGCTTGACGCCGTTGAGCACCCAGTGGTCGCCGTCGCGGACCGCCTTGGTCTTCATGCCGGCCGCGTCGGGGCCGGAGAGGATGACGGGCAGAGAGCCCAGCTTGTTCACGGTCGGGATCAGGAGCGCGGAGACACAGACCGCGCCACCTTCTCGATCACGATCACGGTGGCGAGGGCGTCCGCGCCCGCCCCGCCGTACTCCTCGGGCACGTGCACCGCGTGCAGGTCATTCGCGACGAGGGCATCGAGGGCCTCCTGCGGGAAGCGGGCCTCCTCGTCCACCGCGGCGGCGTGGGGCGCGATCTTCGCCTCGGCGAGCGAGCGGATGGCGTCACGGAGCATGTCGTGCTCCTCGGACGGGCGGTACAGGTCGAAGTTCGGCAAGACCACGAACGGGCTCTGGCGTAGATGGTCGACTACTTGGAGCAGGGCGCCCAGGACCCCGATCCCGTGCGCCGTGCCTGCGGAGCGGCCCGGCTGGTCATGCGCATGTATGCCGAGCGATGCGGTCTTCGCGCCTGGCTGCGCTCCGGCGCCCGGGGGCGACGTGGCCATCGGGGTGGACCAGGCTCTGAGACTCGTCCACCGCACTTGGGGTGATACGGGGGAATCGCTCATCCTGGTCGCCAGAAGCAGCACGCCGATGTGGCGGACCGTCCAACGCCTCGAAGATGCCTGGGTGGAAGCACCTACCGATGGTCTCCAAGAGGGAACTGAGTTCCCTGGTATCTGATAATCAGTACCCTCCCAGGACGTGCTTCCCTCGAGTGCCTTGCCATCATGGACTGTCCGCAGGGGCGATGATGGCTCGTTAGTCGCTTCGGTGGCTGGCGGGGGAGGAGGGTGCCTGCTGAGCTGTAGTTTTCCCCCAGCGGCTCAGGGAGGTTGACTCCGCGTTCTCTGCATCCGGTCCGATGCGTTCTGGACGGCGTTAGTCTGTCTCGCGGTCAGGCCGGGTGCGAACGTGGCGGTCGCGTCCAGCGCCATAACCGGCAGCGGCCATGACCAGGCTCAATGCGGTGAGGAGAAGGAGAGCACCAGTCCAGCTGCCGGTGGTGTCGTGGAGGACGCCCAGAAGGAGGGGTCCGGCCGCGGCGACGAGATAGCCGATGGACTGAGCCATCCCGGCCAGGGCTGTGGTCTCGCTGGGACCAGTGGCACGTTGGCTTTGGAAGCTCAGGGCGAGCACGAGACAGACACCGGCGCCCAACCCGAGAAGAGTGCACGCCGCGAGTGCGAGCGCTGGAAAGAGGAGCAGAAGCGCGAAGCCTGCGGCGACGATCGCTGAGCCCGCGGCCGCAGCGAAGCGCTGGTCGTGGCGGCCCCGAGTGATCAAAGGCAGCAACATGCTCGTGACCAGTGCGACGAGCTGGTAGTAGAACAGCATCCAGCCGGCAGCTGTGGTGCTCATGCCCTGCTGACCGAGGATGCTGGGCAGCCAAGCGACGGCGGTGTAGAAGGCAAGGGATTGCAGGCCCATGAAGAAGGACACCTGCCACGCCAGCCAGGATCGCCATGGGGTTCGAGCGTGTGTCCCACGAGACCGCACGCCGCCGTCCGGCCGGGACCCGCGTAGCCGAGGCAGCCACACGGCGAGAGCGGCGACGGCGACGACCACTCCCCAGGCCAGGGCGGAATGCCAGGTTCCAGGTAGGACCTCGGCAAGCGGGACGGAGATGCCGGACGACAGAGCGGCGACCATTCCCATAGCGGTGACGTAGAGAGCGCTGACGGTATGAACCCGCGAGCCGGGCACGTGGGTGCGGATCACCGTAGGCAGCAGGACGTTGCCAACCGCGATCGCCACCGAGAGGATCACGGTTCCGACGAACAAACAGGCAAGCGAAGGCAAGGACCGGATCACGGTGCCCGCTGCCAGCACTGCGAGGGCGGCCACGAGGAGGCGGGTGGTGCCGACCCGGTGCGAGGTGCGTCCGACAAAGGGCGAAGTCACAGCAAACACAAACAGCGGCAGGGTGCTCAGTACGCCACCCTCTGACGCAGTCAACCCGGTGTCGTGCTCGATGGCCGGCAACAGTGTGCCCACACCCGTCAAGGTCACGCGTAGGTTGGCCGCCACCAAAAGGATCGCGATCAAGAGGCCGGCCGAAAGGGCGGGCGTAGTAACCGGCGTCTTCGGGGTTGCGATCCGGTCGGCCTTCGTAGCCGTGGTGAGGCCGGCGCGGGAGTTCCTCGAGGTGGTCACTTCTGTCGTTCCGTTCCGGTCTCGGTGAGCTTCACGATCTCGGTGGCGCAGTAGCGTGCACCGACCTCGTCTTGGGCAGCGATCGCCTCAACGAGACGCCTGTGCAGAAGGCTGTGCTCTGCGGCCGTCGTGCTGGGCCAGAGCGTGCCGCCGATCTGTTCGGTGACCGCGATGCTGAGGACGTCGTACACCTCGGTAAGAAGGGTGTTCCCGCTGGCACTCACCACGGCCTGGTGGAAGCGGGTATCGATCTCCGCGATGGCGGCCATCTCCGGTGAATCCGCTGTCGCCTCGGCTTCGTCGAGGAGGTGCCGCAGGCGATTCAGGTCGTCTTCGGTACGCCGCAACGCGGCCAAGCCCGAGGCGTACTCTTCCAGCACGGCGCGCAGTTCCAGCACGTCGCTCCGCCTCGAGGTGTTGGCACGTCTCATCAGTACCGAGTGCATTTCGCTCGATGTCCGGACGTACGTCCCGTCACCCTTCCGAGCCTCCAGCAGGCCCAGATGCACCAGCGCGCCGAGCGCCTCGCGCACCGTCGTACGCCCGACACCGAGTTGCTCGACCAGCTCATGTTCCGCCGGAATCCGCATCCCTACAGGCCATGCGCCGGATGTGATCTGCTCACGAAGGGTGTCCACCAGTTGCGCCGACAAGCTCGCGACGCGGCGCGGCGCACGAAGATCTTTCATAAGGCGACCCTAACACCGAATGTCTGACATCTGTACGTGATGTAGGTCGCCACCCGCCTTGGTCCGCCTGGCGTGCATGGGTTTCGACGCGGCGAATGCGTTG
The DNA here is from genome assembly GCF_042750115.1 of Streptomyces sp. NPDC059455. NCBI lineage: Bacteria > Bacillati > Actinomycetota > Actinomycetes > Kitasatosporales > Streptomycetaceae > Streptomyces > Streptomyces sp. NPDC059455. The sequence goes on along the minus strand of NZ_JBHYVB010000294.1, from coordinate 1,865 downwards.
ATCGCGGTGGCGCGGGTGGGCGTCTTGACGACTCGGCCTAGGTGAGCGGCCGGTAACTTTTTTCCTTTTCGTCCGTGTCTTGACTCCGCTGATACCAGGACATACGTTGAATGTGAATCACCCATAACGTTAGTCGTCGATAACGACGGAAGAGTCGGTACGGACGTCATCGTCATGACTGAGGGGCTACCCCCGCCGGATCCCCGGTGGCCTGGCGCCGCCACACCGCGCCCGAGACGTTCCTCTCCGGCCTCGCCGTCCCCCGCCCCACCGGGAACACCCCCAGGACAGCACCATGAATCACGACCTGCCCGTGAAGCTCAGCAACAGCCTTGAGACAGTCTCATCCGCTCGGACAGATGTGGTCTTCCCTCTGCCTCACATCCCAGAAGGTCTTGCCGCCGTCCGCCGACGCGCCGCCCGCGCCATGCAACAGTGGCGCATCCCCTCGGACCTTGCGGACGATGCGCTCCTGGTCATCTCCGAACTGATCACCAATGCGGTCGTTCACGCGCTTCCCCCTGCGTCGCTGTGCTTGTCCCGGCAGGGTGGCCGGGCTGCGTGTGCTGTCCGCATCGAGGTCACTGACGCGGGCCCGGCGCTGCTGCGCCACCACGGCGGCAGTCCTCGGCAGCCCGAGGAGAGCGGCCGCGGGAGCGCCATCGTCGCCGCACTGTCCGCCCGCTCCGGAACCACGACCTACCAAAGCGGGACCACTCGATGGGCGGAAATCCAATAGCCCACGCCCTGACCAGGCCCCCGGCGTCCACCCCGCGCGGCAGCGTGCGGTCGCGCGGCAGACGTGTCACCTGCGGCTGGTGGAGGCGGTCAAGGGCGAGCTTCGCGAGCTCTGACGGCACGTACTCGGAAGTCACAGATGCCTGACCGGCGACGCGTCGTGGTCCCGCCGGGCGGTCGGCTAATCCTGCCGAGGGCAGCGGAAGCGCCAGTCAATCCTGGGGCTTACCTCCGAGTGGAGCCACAGCGATCATTCCTGTCAGTCCTTGATTTCGCAGATGACCGCGCCCGAGGTGAGGGACGCGCCGACCTCGGCGGCCAGGCCCTTGACCGTACCCGCGCGGTGCGCGTTGATGGGCTGCTCCATCTTCATCGCCTCCAGGACCACGACGAGATCGCCCTCGGCCACGGTGTCGCCCTCGGCCACGGCGACCTTGACGATGGTGCCCTGCATCGGGGAGGCCAGGGCGTCGCCGGAGGCGGCGGAGCCGGACTTCTTGACCGCCTTGCGCTTGGGCTTCTTCGAGCCACCCGCGGGGGCGGTGGCCACGCCCAGGGAGGCGGGCAGCGAGACCTCCAGCCGCTTGCCGCCGACCTCGACCACGACCGTCTCACGGCCGGTGGGCTCTTCGGTCTCGTCCGCGCCGGTCGGGGTGAAGGGGGCGATGGTGTTGTTGAACTCGGTCTCGATCCAGCGGGTGTGGATGGTGAAGGGCTCGCTGGTGAAGGCCGGGTCCGTCACGACCGCCTGGTGGAACGGGATCGCGGTGGCCATGCCCTCGACCTGGAACTCGGCCAGGGCGCGGGCCGCGCGCTGGAGGGCCTGCTTCCGCGTGGCGCCGGTGACGATCAGCTTGGCCAGCAGCGAGTCCCACGCGGGGCCGATGACGCTGCCGGACTCCACGCCCGCGTCCAGCCGGACACCGGGCCCGGCGGGCGGCACGAAGGAGGTCACCGTGCCGGGGGCGGGGAGGAAGTTGCGGCCCGGGTCCTCGCCGTTGATGCGGAACTCGAAGGAGTGGCCGCGTACCTGCGGGTCGTCGTAGCCGATGGCCTCGCCGTCGGCGATGCGGAACATCTCGCGGACCAGGTCGATGCCGGTGACCTCTTCGGTGACCGGGTGCTCC